>JALYMD010000479.1 GCA_030773875.1 Chloroflexota bacterium
AGCTGGTTCGGGGACCAGACCTTCCCCCACCAGCCCCTCGCCGACGGGGAGCAGGTGGCGGTCGGGAATCTCTGCCTCCGCGCGCTCTGGACCCCCGGCCATACCCCGGAACACCTCGCCTACCTGCTCATCGACCCGGCCCGCGGATCGGACCCCGTGGCGCTCTTCTCCGGCGATGCGCTCTTCGTGGGCGAGGTTGGCCGCCCCGACCTGCTGGGCGAGGAGCAGACCCGCACGCTGGCCGAGCACCTCTACCGCACCGTCACCGGCCGCCTCAGCCGGCTCGATGACGCCCTCGTCGTCTACCCGGGCCACACGGCCGGATCGGCCTGCGGTAAGCAGATCGGGGACGCCCCCACTACCACCATCGGCCAGGAGAAGCGTTACTCCTACGCCTTTCAGGCCCGCTCTCCGGAGGCATTCGTCCGCATGGTGCTGGACGGCATGCCCAAGCCGCCCACCTACTACCCGATCCTCAAGCGCGTCAATCGGGACGGCCCCGCTCCGCTCGCCGCCCTGCCGGCCGGGCAATCGCTGACTCCTAACGACGTGGCGGCGCGACAGGCGGACGGCGCCCTGGTCGTCGACACCCGATCCCCGCAGGCGTTCGGCACGGGCCACGTCCCAGGCGCCGTCTTCGCCGGGCTCGGGCCGAACTTCCCCGCCTGGATGGGCTGGCTCGCCCCCTACGACCGCGACCTGATCCTGGTCCTCGACGCCGACGAACGCTACCCCGAGGCGCTGACGGACCTCCGCCGCATCGGCCTCGACCGCGTGGCCGGCTTCCTGGCGAGCGGCATAGACGCTTGGCGCGAGGCAGGCCTCGGCATCGAACACCTTCCCCAGATCCCCGTGCCCGCCCTTGCGGCCCACCTCGACGACCCCAACGACGGCCTCACCGTCCTCGACGTCCGCAACGCCGAGGAGTGGTCCCGCGGCCACATCCCGGGCGCGATCCACTGCTTCGCCGGCGAGATCGCCCAGGGCGCGGAACCTCCGCTCAAGGATGCTGGACGGATTGCCGTCATCTGTGGCAGCGGGTACCGCTCCAGCGTCGCCGCCAGCCTGCTGGCTCAGCGCGGCTGGTCGAACCTCGCGAACGTTCCCGGCGGCATGAACGCCTGGACCGAAGCCAGCCTGCCGACGACCCAGAGGTAGCGGCGGCCAGGCCAAGAGGGATCCCGGCTTGCCACGGGATGGCGGACCGGACGACTAGCTCGCCAACCATGATCGTCCGGACAAAGAGGATTGACCGGTGCCCTTCAGCGCCCCGTCATCTCCCGGCCCAATTGCCGCAGCAGGCCGAGTCCGTCGAAGCTGACCCAGCTCTCAGCGAGCCGGCCCTGCTGGATCCGATCGACTCCGATGCCGACCACCTCGACCCGCTGCCCGGTCGCCGGAGTTGCCAGGAAGACGCCGCGATGGGTGCCGCGCAGGACGAACCGGCTCACCACCCGGTCGCCTTCCTCGATCAAATCCTCGATAGCCAGCTCCAGGTCGGGGAAGCCTAATCGCCACTCGTGAAGCTCAATACGCATCCCCTCGGGGCCGTAGAGGTCTCCGTCGGGCGCGTGACGAACATGGTCGAGGGCGACTAACTCAGGTAAGAGTTTTGTGTTGCCACGGTTCACCACCTCCTCTAGAAAGTGGCACACCAGCTCCTTGTTGGATCGTGACATGGGAATGAATCTCCATTGGTGCGGGGCGGCCATGGTCGCCCGCGAGTGAGCCAGAGGCTTGACCGTCTGATGCGTCTGCCACTGGCGAACGGTAAGAAACGAATCGAGGCGGCCCGGCGTGGATGGGGACGCGGGGATCTTTCAAAGGCTAGGCAAGGGCCACGGACGAGAAGAGAGTGATGAGGCACCCAGCCGGATGAGCCGAGATCTGGAGTAAGGGGCGCCGCCGGCGGTTGTGCTGGCGGCGCCTCTTGAACGTCCAATCAGCCTGTTGGCGTTAGGCGTGTTGTGGCTGGGCCCGCCCGAAGTGGCGTTCCTAGGTGCGGATCTCTTGGGCGTCGAAGAGGTAGGCTGAGGTGCTGGTCAGGTCGTGCGTCTCACCCCGGAAAGAGATGGTTCCCGCGGCCTCGGCCGCCCGCACCTGTGCGTTGATGTGGCCGCTCGAGACGAAGTAAGGCGGGACGTGAGCGAGCCAGTTGTCGCGCACCGCATACCTCTGGCCCGTTGCGGTCCACGTCAAGGATAACGTGGCGTCATGCTCAATCACGTCCCCATCCGGACCCCACTCCACCAGCGTGAGGGTCCAGTTCAGCCAGGCGCTGTCCAAGCTCGGCGTGGTCACGGCGAAGGCGTCCTCCGGCAAGCCCTCGACGGCGTCCTTGCCCGGGAACGTACCCGACATGCTGTGGTAGAAGCAGTCCGAACCTCCTCCTCCACCTGCCTGAGCGTCAAGCTTGCCACCGCCATCTCCGCCACAGTTCGGGTCGTATTGGGTGACGATGACGTTGACCTTGGAGATACGCTCAGGCTGCCCAGTGTCGCCGTAGGCGCGATAGCCCTGGTCGTCGGCGGCGTAGACCGTTACGTCGGTGATATAGCCGGTGAGTGGATCGGTGGAGGAGAACTGAGCGGTAGCGCCTTCGGTTCGAAACTGGAACCGGTCGGTCGACGCGCCAGCGGGCTTCGCCGCCACCACGAGCGCGATCAGCGCCAGGAGGAGAAACGGAATCCGTCGCATGGAATGGTTCATCGTGCGCATCTTCCTTTCGAGCATCTTGGGCGTCGTGTCGTGGATTGGTGTGGTCGGGACCACTGACCCAACTCTAGGGACACGGCGGACGGAGCACATCGCGCAAACGACGTAACCCCCATCCCTAACCGTGCATCCACGCATGCTTAAGAGACTGGCGCCGCGCGAATGGCTGCTTAAGCAACCTGACCAATCATGGGAACAGCGTGGGGCGTGGCAAAGGTGGGTGGGTCGATAGAAGCAGGCGCAGGTGCGAGGGATGTTCGAGGCGCGGCTTCGACCAGGGGATGGTCCCTGCGCGGCCCCCGATTCCGAGCGGTGGACGCCTCAGCTCAGCCCGTGCTCGGCAGCGAAGCGGGTGGCTGCGGCACGAGAGGAGACGCCCACTTTGCGGTAGATGTTGTAGACATGGGCGCCGACGGTGCGCGGGCTGAGGTACAGCCGCTCGCCGATCTCGGCGTTTGTGAGTCCCTGGGCCACCAAACGCAACACCTCGACCTCCCGCTCGGAGAGGCCAGATGGGTACGCTGGAGCGGGACTCGGCGGCGGTTCGGCTGCCAGCGTTTCACCCAGCGCCGACGCCTCAGCGACCGCTACCTCCAGGGGCACCTTCTGTCCTGCCGCCCATTCGCGCGCGAAGGCCGCGTCTCCCAGTGCCTGGCGAGCGTCGTCGACCACCGCCTCGATCGCGCGCAGCATTTGCGAATTGGTGGGAACGTTGGGACGGATCGCCTCTCGTGCGGCAACGGCTGATCCAACCAGGCGGGCCGCCGCTTCTGCCCGCCCCTGGGAGGCCGCCACGGCGGCCACGCCGTCGAGGGCGCGGGTGGTAGCCCACCGGTCGCCCCGCTCCCAGTACGCGGCGAGGGCCGCGACGTAGAG
>JALYMD010000480.1 GCA_030773875.1 Chloroflexota bacterium
GAGCAGGGCATCCAGCCGCCCCCGGCCCTCGGCCAAGTGGCCGCGCCGCAACCAGAAGACCCAGAGCGCCGCCGCGACCCGCAGGCCCCGCATTCGGGACTCAGGCTCGGCCGCCTCGGCCGCCCACGTCAGGGCCGCCCGGAGGTTGTCGTGCTCGCCCTCCAGTCGGTCCAGCCACGTCCCCTGCGCCGCCCCCCGCAGTTCGGGCTCCGCCGACTCGGCGAGGGCCAGACACCACCCCAGGTGGCGGTCCTGCACCCCCGCTTGCTCGCCGCTCGCGTCCAGCTGCTCCTGCGCGTACTCCCGGACCGTCTCCAACATCCCGAAGCGCGGCTCGTCCCCAGGATGCTCCGTCCGGCGCAGCAGGCTCTTGTCGACCAGCGAGGCGACCCCCTCGAGGATGTCGAGGTGGGGGGCACCAGCGTCCCGGACCACCGCCTCCGCGGCCTCCAGGTCGAACC
Organism: Chloroflexota bacterium; assembly: GCA_030773875.1. The sequence continues at coordinate 462 of JALYMD010000480.1, forward strand.
CGCCCACGAAGACGGCTAGGCGCCGGAAGAGGACCTGCTCCTCAGGTACGAGGAGGTCGTGGCTCCAGGCGATCGTCGCCCGCATCGTCCGCAGCCGCTCGGGCTGGTCCTGAGCGCCGGCCGTGAGGACACTGAGCCGGTTGGCGAGGCGTGCCAGGAGGGCCTGAGGCGACAGGATCTTGACCCGAGTCGCAGCCAGCTCGATGGCCAGGGGTAGGCCGTCGAGCCGAGTGCAGATCTCGGCGACGGCCGGGGCGTTGGCGTCCGTGAGGGCAAAGGACGGGGCCACGGCCTGGGCCCGCTGGACAAAGAGCGTCACCGCGGGGTTGTTGGCCAGCGCCTGGGCAGAGCGTGGGCCGCGGGGGTCGGGCGGGACCAGCGGCTCCACCGGGTACTCATGTTCGGCGCGCACCCGAAGCGGAGCTCGGCTGGTGGTCAGGACGCGCAACCGGGGCGAGGCGCCCAACAGCGCCGCCACGTCGGGTCCGGCCTCGGTGACCTGCTCTAGGTTGTCCAACACCAGCAGCAGCTCTCGACCCCGCAGCACGTCGGCCAGCGTGTCGCGCAGGGAGCTCCCCGGCACCTCCCGCGCCCCAAGAGCTTGCGCGACTGTGGGCACGACCAGATCGGGATCACGGATCGGGGCGAGCGCAACAAAGACCGCACCACTGGTGAAGGCGCTCTCCAGCTCAGCGGCCAGCTCAAGGGCGAGGCGGGTCTTGCCGACGCCGCCGGGGCCGATCAAGGTGAGGAGCCGCACGTCCGGGCGGCGCATGAGTGCGGCGACTTCAGCGACGTCCCGCTCCCGGCCGACCAGGGGTGTGGGTGACGCCGGCAAGGACACGCCATAGGGACCCCAGTCTGCCCGCGGCGCAAGGGGGACAGGCTGGGACGGGGTCGGTTCGGTCAGCTGCGCATCGGCCACGGCCCGGATCCTTCTGCGCGCATGGAGGGTGCGACCATCGTGCGGCCCGGCCGCCCTCCCGTCAACGGCTTGTCCGCCCCACCGAAGCGTTGCTCGGCCACCCGTACCGTTCGCACCGGGGCTCTGCCCCGACACCTGCCCGTCTCCAGCCGAGTCAAGGCTCCGGGCGGTCCAGTGGAATGCCAGGCTTCACGCGTTAGTGGCCGGGCACGTCGTGCTGGTGACGAATCAGCTCAACATGCGCACGTCCGCCGCACTATACCCCGCCTTCCCACCGGCCGAGGCCAGGCGCTTGGCCGATCGCCTGAAGATCCACCACACCCCAAGCATGGCAATGGCCCCGCGCCTGGACGATCGCGACCTCACGGCGAGCGGCGGAGCAGCCGGTCATCGAACGGACGCTCACCGGGCTCACGCGTTTCCGGCGCATCGCCACCCGCGACGACACGCTCCCTGGCGATGGTGACCATCGCCATGATCCTCGAGGGGCTCTCGCTTTGCAGACCGGCCCTAACCCTTGCGCCCGCGCTGCCGTTTCTCCACCTTGCGGGGCTTGGTCGGCTTTGGCGCCTTCCGCGGCGGCTCCCGCTCGGTGGTGGGGAGGGTGGTCGGGGTCGGCGCGTCCTTGGTCGGTGCGCTCATGGCATTGCCTTTCCGCGAATCGAGAACTCTAGTTGCTGGAGAGGTCTCCGCGCAGAAGGCGTGCCGCCCGCCTCCGCATCCGTGCCAAACCCCGGTGTCCCTCAGACCTGGCCGAGTGCTCCGGCCGGGACTGACGGTGCCGGCGAGGGTGGGAAGGGACCTACGTCGTGTGGATGTCTACGCTTCCGTGCGATCGGCCGCCCTCGTCACGCCACGTCGAGGTGTCGCCCGTCCCTCTAGGTCCCGGCCAGGAGGGTGCTCCCCGGCGTGTCGGTCGGCACGAGGGCGGTGCTGCACCCGGGGGGCCCTTGGAGCCATCGGCCCTGGATCCAGCTCGATCTCGTCTGAGCAGAGCCCGAAGACCTCACCCAGCTTGCGCATTTGGGCCACCTGCGGCGTGCGGCGGCCGCTCTCCCAGAGATAGACCGCCTGCGGCTGCACCCCGACGCGGAGCGCCAGCTCAAACTGCGTCCAGCCACGCTCCTGCCGCAACGCCCGGATCGTCTGCACTCCGTCTCCCTTCCGCCCCGCGGGAGTGTCCCCCGCAATAGCTCTTGCAGGATAACTCATACAGCTGTTATAGTACATAATGTTCCTCTTCCGGTCGGTCGCTCGGCCACGGATGCTGACTCTCCCCCGTTATGGGCCCCTTTCGGGCTCCCTCCTCCCTCGGGTCCTGCCTTTGGCGGAGCAACCCCGGCTTTGTTTCCCTCACGAGGAGGAGCATCCATCCATGCGAGAGATCATCACGGGCCTCCAGCCAGGCAGTTTCGGCTTCATCGCCTCGGACGCCCGCACCTCCCCGTGGAAGTTGATGCACTACCGCGGCGCGGTCGCCCACGACGAGTTCGATGGGTTGCCCGGAGATCCGCACCACCACCTCCCGGTCCGCGTCACGCCGTTCGGCCTCGCTAACCCGGGCCAAGCCACAGCGGCCTAGAAGATCGCCCCGGATCAGCGCACCCAACCGAAGGAGGAGTTGACGGTGGACCTGGCCAAGCACGATATGACCGTCACGTACGGGGGCCGCACGTTCGCCGTGCGAGCCTACCTCGACGGGGAGGGTCAAGGAGCCGGCTGGCACGCCGTGGTCATCGAGAACCGCACGCCGCTGGGCCATGGGCACGCCGTGGGTCTTGACCCGGCTGGCTGTTTCGCCGAGGCGGTTCGGTTCCTGGCGTCCGTCGTCGACGCCTAGGCAGCCGCGTCCGCGTGAACTACGCGCCCCATCTGACGAGACCTCGTGGGGATCACCGAACGCCGGGCGATGTGCTCGGGCAAGCGAGTTGAGGAGGAGAACCGATCATGTTCAATGGCATCATGCAGACCATCCGCAAGCAAGGCCTCGGGTATCTGCGCTCCCGCGGCAACGGCAAGGGGCGGGGCGCCACAGCCGGAACGGGTGGCGCGAGCCAGGACTTTGTCCAGGGACGAGAAGACGACCGTCACGCGCGCATGAGCGCGGAGGATCGGGCCTGGGAAGCAGCGAGCCTCCAACGCAATCGGGATGCTCAGGAGCGCCAGAATCCCTAAGGGTCCAACGAGAAAGGA
>JALYMD010000481.1 GCA_030773875.1 Chloroflexota bacterium
GGCCGCATTGACACGGCGGCGGCGGTCGGTTGCGGGACGAGCTCGACGACAACCGAGACCTCGGAATCGACAACGGAAACCACCGAGGCGACGACCGGGACCGCGGTGGTTGCCGGCACCGACGGCGAGGGCGCGAACTGCCGCGTCGATGCGAACTCCGATGCGGACGTCATCACCGTGGTGCCTGAGGGCACGACGGTCGACCTTGCAGGGGACCTCGTTGGGGAGTGGCAGCCGATCATGTGTGACGACTCCCTGGGGTACGTCCACAGCCAGTACCTCTCGTACGGCTAACCCCGCTCGTCGGCGATGACGCCGTGACCTAGCCCTGGCGCCGAGGGCAACGGTGAACCACAGCGCTGGGACTTCCTGTTGAGGTCCGGATAACCCGGGCAGAGAACGCGCGGGCCGGTCGATCGAGCGTCGAGCCTGGTTCCAGAGTGGCATTGAGACGACGGCGCCGCTTGCTCGATAGCCGGTCGATCTCAAGGACTGGACGCTTGGGCCACGGCTAAGCTCTCGCCCGCCGCTCCGTGGCTCATGACTCCGAGCCTTTGCCCTTCCGGCACTAGCCCCAGGACTGTCGTGTCCGCAGCCGCGCTTATAGCGGATGGGGCGAGCGGAGCGCAGGTCTCGCGGGCGACGGCCAGGCCCTCACCCCTCGAGTGGGTTGAAGCACGTTCCCCACCTCGGCGGTAGTCCGCCGGCCATGCAAGGGGCGGCGCAGAGGCCGCCCCTCGGACGACGCGACCTATCTGGTGGGCGTCCGCATGGGCGCGGAATGGAGCGGCTCGGGTGCGGGTCGTCATTGGACATTGCCGTTCCCGGTGCTCCTTCCAATCCGCCCACGGATTCATCTCTGAGAAAACGCCCCCGGATGTATTTATCGGGCTTCTGATGTTCTTTACTGGGATGGACCTAGCGAGGCGAGAAGCTCGGCCGCTCCGACGAGGGAAGGGCGCGGTAGAGACATCAACACCTAGGAGGAACCCAGTTATGAATCGACGACTTACGTCCGCCGTCCTCGGCGGAGCCCTCGCGGCAGCGATGACCTTCAGCGGCGGCGCCAGCGTTGGTGCAGCTGACATCGAGCTTGAGGTCGATGGGAACGGCCTGGCCGCCCTGCTGGACGCGTTTGACGATCTCGACCTGGCTATCCTCGACAATGGGGAAGTCGAGGTCATTGAGGTCGAGCTGGAGAACTCGCTCAACAACCTCCAGGCGCTCAACAACGTCCTGAACAACAACGATGTCCTGAACGACATCGAGGTCGACATCCAGGATGTCGAGGTCCTGACCGACAACCAGATCGAGATCCTGGAGCAGGCCGACATCGATATCGACGACGTGATCGGCGTCGACGTGCTTGACGGAGGGGACTTCCTCGTCTTCGTCGACTAAACGCCAGAGCTAATCGCTGGCCGGCGTGCCGTCGTCCCTACGCCCGGCAGAGGGTCGGGCGGGGCGGGGCGCTAGAGCCTGTTATGAACTTCAGGAGGTGAAGCCGAGTCATGCGAGGGTACCGAGGTACTGAGCGTCCCGGAGATGAGCCGTTTCAGCGTGCCCGGCCCGGACCCAGCCACCCTCGTCCTCGAATCGTCGGCGAAAACACCGTCGTTCCTGCGAAGCAACGGTCAATCGGGAGTAAAACCTTCCGCAAAGTCCATAACACGCTCTAGCATCGCGACGAGGCCACAAAGTCCATGCGCGGAGGGCGGGTATGGAAAACCCGCGCGACGGGCGGACACCAGGGTGCCCGGGACACCACCGGCCAGCCGAGGGACATGGAGGCGCGGCGACGACCGCAGCCGGTCGCCAGGGCGGGCATGGAAAACCCGCGCGCGATATAGCCCCTTCGGAGGTTGGGGGCGGCGGACCCGGCTCCAATACTCCTCTGGCAGGGCAATCTCCGCCGCCCGGTTCCCCCCGCGCAGCCCCCGATTCGCCCTTAGACATTCTGGCCGTTGGCGGACCGGCTCACGTTCCTTCCTCCACCTCCTCGACGCCTACCCGGCCCAGGTCCCCGCCGCCGTCGCCTCCACCCGGACCGGCACCCGTGATAGGTACGCCTGCATGCCCTCCTGCAGGCACCCGGCCACCCACGCGCTGACCGCCTCGGCCTCGGTTGCGTGGCACTCCACCACCAGCTCGTCGTGCACCGCCAGCACTGGCGCCGCCGAAGGGTGCCGCTCGCGCGTCTCCCAGAGCCGAGCCAGCGCCGCCTTGAACCCGTCCGCCGCCGTCCCCTGCACCGGGGTGTTGGCCCGCAACGGGCCGCCATCCCGCCGACTCAGCCGGCGGAGGCGTCCCGAGGCCGTCCGGACTTCCGAGCTGGCATCGCCCATCTGCCGCCGCTGCCAGGACACCAGCTGCGGCCAGGCCTCGGCGAAGCGCCGCTGCACCCGGGCCGCCTCCGCCTCCGAGAGCGCCAGCCCGTGCTTGGCGGCCAGCTCGATTAGGCCCCGCTTGCCTTGGCCGTAGAGGGTGCCGAAGTTGACCGCCTTGCCAAACGCCCGCTCCCCGGCCGTCACCGCCGCCGGCTCCTTGGCGAACAGCGCCGCCGCGGTGAGGCGGTGAAGGTCTTGCCCATCGGCGATGGCCCGGATCATCCGGTCGTCGCCGGCCAGCTCGGCCGCCACGCACAGCTCGACCAGCGAGAGGTCGGCCTTGACCAGGACCCGGCCCTCGTCCGGACGGAAGCTGGCGCGGTACACCGGGTCGCGCGGGATGTTCTGCAGGTTCGGGCTGGAGCAGGCCATGCGGCCGGTGGCGGCGCCAAGCTGCCGGTAGTCGGCGTGGACCCGGCCGGTGGCAGGGTGCAGGTGCTTGAGGAACTCGCTGCCGTAGGTGCTGGCCCGCTTGGAGGCATCGCGGTAGTCGAGGAGGAACGGGATCAGCGGGTGGCGGTCCCGGACGCCGCGCAGCGTCTCCTCCTGGACGTTGGGGACGGCGACGCCGAGCTCGGCCAGCCGCGCCTTGACCTGCTGACGAGAGTTGGGGTTGAGCC
>JALYMD010000482.1 GCA_030773875.1 Chloroflexota bacterium
ATGCAGCACTCAATAGCGCGACACGTTCCCGCACAACAGATCCCGTCGTCGGCGCACTCCGCGTCAGTTGTGCACGCCCCATCGACCGGATCACAGACTCCCTCGAAGCAACGCGTTCCCTCGGGGCAGCGGGCGTTGGGGTCATCCTCGTCGATGCAGCATTCGATAGCGCGACACGCGCCGGCGCAACAAATCTCCTCAGCGTCGCAGTCGTCGTCGGTCGTGCAGCTTTCCTGAGCGAACGTCGCACCGCGCTGAACCATGACGGTCCCCGCCCCGGCCACAATCGCCCCAGTCAGGGCTTTGAGGACGTCACGGCGTGACCGTGCACCTGCCAATCCGCGTGCTAACTCGTCGAAACGCTGGCCATCCACAGTCTTCTCTCCCCTTTCCCTTCCGAGCTCGTTGACGCCGCCCGATGGTATCCCTGGCGAGCGGCTATGTCAGTCGGTCTGCCCGGGACGGCACGAGCGGCGGGCCACGGGGCGGCGCAAGGACAGCGCAAACGCCGGCCAGCGCGAGCGTCCCTCGCCCGTGAAGCGGCCGACACCGCGAGACCTTGGAAGCCAAGCCTGGCGACACGGACGCGCCTCCATGAGGAGCTGCGGGTGAGCGCATGTTCGATTCTGGCTCGAGATTAGCGGGGTACCAGCCCAGGCGGAAGGGGCGTTCTACTTAATCGTCCCCTGCGGGGGTACTTAATAGACGCCCCGGAGGAGCGGCACCACGGCGAGAGGCCGAGCCAGGCGAACCCGGGGACGGAGTTCCCGTCTACAACCGAAGCTTGGAGGGGCGGAGCGGCGGTGTCCTCTGTTGAACTCACCCTCAGCGCTGGTGACGACCGCGTGATAGGGCGACGAGCACGGCATGAGCCGCTGGCCGAGCTAGCTCCCCGCTCCGGACATGTCGTCCAGGGCGCCCGGTCAGCCGGCAACCTCGGGCAGGTCCTTCGGCGTCAACATGAGCACCAACCCTCCGCCGTCCGGATTACATTTCGTGGCCTTGAGAGAAAGAACGCCGCCACCGGCAGCTGGGAGTTCCTGGGGCGACATGGCAAAGGGGACGCCCCGTATGGGCCGCCCCTCGTCTGGCATACAGAGTACTAATCTGCGGCGAGGGCCTGGGCACCATTTCCTACCCATCCTGGAGAGGCAGGGATCGATGTACACATCGGAACACCTCTCCATCGAGGGCTATCGTGGCGAGCAGGTGCCGAACGAGTTCCTGCGGCAGGATAGCGACGCACATCACGTGGCCATCCTGCTGCCTGGGATGGGATATACCTGCGATATGCCGTTGTTCTACTACGCGGAGATGCTGCTGCTGGACGCGGGCGCAGATATCCTCCGTGTGGAGTACCGATACAACCGCCGCCCTGACTTTCGAGATCTTCCGGCGCCGGTTCGGTTGAACTGGCTGCTTGCGGACGCATCCGCGGCCTATCAAGCCGCGCTCGTCCAGCGCCAGTACAGTGGAGGGATCACGTTGATCGGCAAGTCGCTGGGCACACTTGCCATGGGTCACCTTCTGTCGAACCACCCCCAGCCCGGTCCAATGCGCGCAGTTTGGCTCACGCCCATGCCGCGGGAGGATGTCCTCAGAGACCAGATGCGCCGATGCGGCGGGCCGTCACTCGTCGCTATCGGGACCGCCGATCCTCACTTCGACCCGATGTATCTCCAGGAGATCCGATCGACAACCCAATGTCAGGCCGTAGTCATCGATGACGGGGATCATAGCCTCGATATCCCGGGCGACGTGATAGCGTCGGTTCGAGCCGTGGAGCGAGTCACTCGTGAGGTGGGCGCGTTTCTCGGGATGTAGTGACTCGCGATCTGGCACGCCCACCACTCTCGTGTTGCCCTCTATGCGCCCCGCAGTGCGGCTCCGACGGCCTCGAGCATCGGGAGCGTCATCAGCCCGTAGTTGTAGACGTTGATGCCGGACACGCCGGCGTCGCGCCAGGCGGCGACCCGGGGCGCGATCTGGGACGGATGCACGGCGTCCGGCGCGATCGCCCGCACCATGCCGTAGACCGGCTTCGGGTCGATCAATTCGCGAAGCTCCTGGGTTCTCCGCGCGGCGTCCTCGTCCGACTGGGCGTACCCGGCGAGCATGCCGTCCGCCAGTCCGAGGAGCCGCTCGTCCCGCTCCTCAGCTCCCTCGGTAGGGCCTAGCGCGGCGAAGAGCCGCACCTCCGTCCCAGGGCTGGCCGCCTGGACGGCGTTGCGGAGTTCTTCGACCAGATCCGCGACGATCTCCCGCCGCAGCGCCTCGTAGGCAGCCAGCTCCGGGCTGTCGAGGACTTCCCTCAGTTCCGCCACCGGTTCCTCGCCGGGCTGCGGCTCCGCCTCCCAGATGGCGGTCAGCGTGGCGGCGACGCGACGGCGTACCCCCTCACCGTCGATGCCGGCCGCGCTCGCCCGCTCTAGCTCGGTCGGGGTGAAGGAGATGCCTAGCAGCCGCTGTTGAGCCGCGTCAAGCGGCACCCCGACAATCTCGTGGTGATAGCCGTGCAGGAACTCCATATAGCCGGGCGATTCCAGCTCGACCGCCGATACCTCAGCCCGGCTCACGATATCTGTTAGGAGGGCGACGAGATAGGCGCGCACGTCCGGGTGGGCCGGGGAGAGCGAGTGGGGATACGGGTCCCCGAACGCGTTGCGCACCGCGCAGTCGGGGTACGCCTCCCCTACAAGCGTGTTGTGGGCGCAGACCACCCAGGCCACGAGTTCGAGCCCGTGGGTCCGCCGTGCCTTCTCAAGATCGGTCAACGGATCGCCTTCACTCGTCACCAGGGAGCTGACTCGAGGCTGGATGCGGCCGTAGCGATCTAGGTTGGGTCGGAAGTAGACGGCGCCATCCTCCGCGAAGTGGACTCGACGCCGCGGGTTGTGCGTCAGCAAGAACTTGCCGGCATGGTAGGCGCAGGCAAGGTTGACGGCGGTGAATCCCGCCTCCGCGATCCGGCCCAGGGCGAGGTCGTGTCCCTCGTCCGCCAGATCCCATGGGTACGTGTAGATGCCGGCGGCGAATCTGCCCTCACTCATGGAGGTAGGAGATGTGGCCGCCGTCGATGATCAGGGCCTGGCCGGTGGTGAACTCCGTCTCCGGCAGGCAGAAGAAGCGGACCGCCGCCGCGATGTCCTCCGCCCGGCCGAGCCGCCCGAAGGGGATGTTCTGCCGCGCAACCTCCCACGATTCTGGCGTCTCCGTGGCGTCCGGGCGGTCGGCGATCGCGCCCGGGACGACGCAGTTGACACTGATCCCGTAGGGGGCAAGCTCGTACCCCATGTTCCGCGTCATCGTCTCGACCGCGCCCTTCGCGCTGTCGTAGACGGCGGCATCGGGGTGGCAGGCATGGACGCCGATTGTGCTGACGTTGACGATCCGGCCCCGTACCCCCCGCTCGATCATGTGTCGCGCGGCGTGCTGCGCGAGCACGAAGGGGGAGCGGAAGTTGACGTTCACTTGCTCCTCCCACTCCCCGTCCGTGACCTCCCAGAAGTGGCCGCGGATGCTCATACCGGCGTTGTTAACCAGGATGTCGAGCTGCTCCACCCGCATCAACACCTCCTCCGCCAGCCGGTGGGCTTCATCCAGGCGGGCTAGGTCTACTGTGGCCCCGAACGACGAGATCCCGTTTTCCCGTAGCGTCGTCACGGATGCTTCCACCACCTCCTGCTGGCGCCCGGAAACGATGATGTTGGCACCTTCCCGCCCCAGCCACTCGGCTATCGTACGCCCGATCCCCCAGGTGCTGCCCGTCACGAGGGCAGTCTTGCCGGCGAGCCTGCCACGCCCGTTCGTGTCGTCTCCCATGCTTCTCTCGTTCATCCCCAGGATTCCCCATCAGGTTAAGGTGGGGGGTGTCGTGTAACGCGGGCGCCAGGGATGATCCGTGGGGAGATGATCTTGTACAACCCGGCGCCCGGCCGTACCCTCCAAAGAGTCGAGCACCAGTTACCCGACTCTTGACGGCTCGTCAATGGCCGCGTTGCCCGCCCCGTTCGACCAGAGACGTTTGGCACGGATTCCCCCCTTACCCAAGAGGGGCGGCGCTTGATTCCCACCCATGTCAGGAGAACCGCGCCTGCGGCACACCGCGGACGTGGTCAGGAGGGAGCGATATGACTAACCGACCGAGAATATTGATCTCACCGCAGGTAGGGCGACCCCATTGTGTCTGAACGAGCCCTCTTCGCCGGGGTTGATGGTGGCGGTAGCAAGACGCTTGCGGTCGTGGTCGATGCCGATGGTCACGAGCGCGGACGAGGAACCGCCGGCAGTTCGAACTACGCCGCCGTTGGCCTCGATCGAGCTATCGGTGAGATCAGAGCCGCGGTCACCGGGGCAGCCCGCGCCGCCGGGAGCGACGTGCTGATTGCCGCGGCGTGGATCGGGCTGGCCGGCGTCGACCGTCCCGCAGACCACGACGCCCTGCTCCCGCAGGTCCGCCAGGTCGCCGGCCGGGTTCACCTGACCAACGATGCCGACCTCGTGCTGACGGCCTTGCCGGGCGCGGTGGGCATTGCCGCGATAGCCGGCACCGGCTCCATCATGCTCGGCCGCGACCTCCATGGCCGTACGGCAAGGGCCGGTGGGTGGGGGCACATCATCGGCGACGAGGGCAGCGGGTACGAGTTGGGCCGCTTGGCCCTCCAGGCCGCCTCGCGTGCCGCGGATGGTCGCGGGCCAGCCACGACCTTGTTGGACAGCATCGTGCGGTCGTGGAACCTGGGCGAACCGGGGGACATGATCGGCCGCGTCTACCATCACGAGGACAAGGCGGCGATCGCCCGGCTCTCGTCGCTGGTCTTTGCGGCCGCGCGGACAGGAGACCCGGTGGCGCGGAAGTTCGTCAGTCGAGCCGCCGTGGAGTTGGCGCTTGGAATCATGACGGTCGATGACGAACTCGATTTTCCGGAGGGCCCGCTTCCCCTCGCGCTTGCCGGCGGGCTTCTGACGGGTGAGCCAACCCTGCGGGCGATGTTGCTGCGTCGTGTTCGCCGTCGTCGGGCCGTCGGGCCGGTCGAGGTGGTCACAGAACCCGCGTCCAGCGCTGCCCGCGCCGCCATTCGGCTCATCGACGAGAAACCGGGGGGATGAGACGGATGGAGCGATACGCCGTCCGCGGCCGGCTCCTCGTAGGTCATCAGTTGGAGCCAGGGGCGGTGGTGGTCGAGGGTGGGCGGATCGCCGAGATCCTTTGCGCCCCCCGGGCGGGCGATCTCCCGGGCCCGGTCATGGACGCCGACATCGTGGCGCCGGGCCTGGTGGACCTCCAGGTCAATGGCGCCTTCGGCGTCGAGGTCGGGGAGGACCCCGCCGCCTTGCGACAGCTCGCGACCCGGCTACCCGAAACCGGTGTCACTGCCTTTCTGCCCACCGTGATCACGTCGCCAGCCGCCGCCTACCGCCGAATCTTCGACGCGTTCGACGCGGCTCGCGAGGTCTCTGGTGCCTGCCCCCTTGGTCTCCATCTGGAGGGTCCCTTCCTCTCTCCTACCCGTCCCGGGGCGCACCGCCGGGATCTCATCGAGGCTGCCGAGCCAGGTTTACTCGACACGCTCCTGGATGGGGACGCCCTCCGGCTGATGACGCTTGCTCCGGAGCGACCCGGCGCCAGCGAGCGGATCCGCCGGCTGCGCGAGCGTGGGGTCGTCGTCAGCCTTGGTCACACCGATGCCTCCTGGGAGGAGTTCTGCGCGGGCGCTGACGCTGGCGCGACCATGGCCACCCACCTCTACAACGTGATGTCCCCCTTTCTCCACCGTGCTCCTGGGGCAATCGGCGCGGCGCTAACCGACGATCGGGTCACCGTGGGCCTGATCGTCGATGGTGTCCACACTCACCCTGCCAGTGTCGACCTTGCGCTCCGCGCCAAAGGGGTCGAGCGCGTCGTGCTGGTGACGGACGCCATGGCTGCGGCTGGGATGAACCCTGGCACCTACGAGCTGGGTGGCCGCCGCGTCCTGGTCGACGAGACATCGGCCAGGCTGGAGGACGGGAGGCTGGCCGGATCGATCCTGACCCTCGATCAGGCCATCCGAAACGTGGTCCGCTGGACCGGTACATCACCGGCCGACGCTCTCCGGATGGCCTCGGAGGTGCCGGCACGCCTCCTGGGGCTTGAGCGCGTCGGCCGATTGGTCGTCGGATTCGACGCGGATCTTGCCCTCTTCGATGGGGATTTGAGGGTGCAGGCAACGATCGTCAAGGGGCAGACGGCCTATCGACGGGAGGCGATGTGAACGGCGAGATCATGGCGGCTGAGATCAAGGAGCAGCCGGCGGTGCTCGACCGCATCCGGCGTGATGGCCGACCCCGTGCCCAGGAGGTCGCCCGTGCGGTGCGCTCTCGCCGCCCGAAGTTCGCCCTCTTCGTCGCCCGGGGCACGTCCGACCACGCCGCCCTCTACGCCAAATACCTCGTCGAGACCCGGTTAGGCTTGCCGGGCGGGCTGGCGTCGCCCTCGACGATGACCGTCTACGACGCCCGCCCCGACCTGCGGGATGTCCTCGTCGTCGCGGTCAGCCAGTCCGGCGCCTCGCCCGATATCGTCGAGCCCGTCAACAGGGCGCGGGCGGCTGGCGCGGTCACGGTTGCGGTCACCAACTCCGCCGATTCGCCCCTCGCCGCGGCCTCCGAGTTCCACCTCGACGTGCTGGCCGGCCCCGAGCGTGCGGTCGCGGCCACCAAGACCTACACGGCCGAGTTGCTGACCTTATTCTGCTTCGTCGAGGGCCTTGCCGGACGAAGCGGCGAGGAGGCCGCCGCTCTGCCGGAGTGCGCAGCGGCGCTCCTACGACGCGATGAGGAGGTGGCCCGGCTCGCGGTGCGCTACCGCTTCGCCGAGCAACTCGTGGTGACAGCGCGGGGCTACAACTACCCCACCGCGCGGGAGTCGGCGCTTAAGCTCATGGAGACGAGCTATGTTGTCGCCCACGCCTTCTCCGGAGCCGATCTCTTGCATGGCCCGATGGCGATGATCGACCGGGGATTCCCGGTGATCGCCGTCGCCCCAGAGGGGCCGGGTAGCACGACTCTGACGCCCGTCCTGGAGCGGCTGCGCGATCTGGGGGCCGATACTCTGGTTATCGGCGATCCCGCGCTCGTTCCCCTTGGCCGGGTCGGCTTCGCCCTAGAGGACCTGGGTCCGGAGTGGCTGACCCCGATCCTAGCCATCCTGCCCATTCAGCAGCTTGCCTGGCACCTAGCCCGGGAGCGCGCCAGTGACCCAGATCAACCCCGCGGTCTCCATAAGGTGACCGAAACCTGGTAGCCCTGTTCGACCAACAGGCGCCCAGCCATAGAGGTGACACGTGCATCTTCCAGATAGCGCGACCCGCGATGCCATTGCGTTGACAACACGCCGTCTGCGATTTGCCCCGTCCGGTGGCCCTGCTAAAACAGTGGCAGGCTGTCGTCCACTCGCTCCAGCCACCCCTTGACCTGCTGGAGGAAGCGGGCGGCCGCGAGCCCGTCTAGCACCCGATGGTCGATGCTGAGGGAGAGGTTCATCATCGAGCGGATGCCGATCATGTCCTCCACCACGACGGGGCGCTTGACGATCGCCTCCGTCGAGAGGATTGCCGCCTGCGGCTGAACCAGAATCGGCGTCGAGACGAGAGAGCCGAAGGTGCCGGGGTTGTTGATTGTGAAGGTGCCGCCGGAGACATCGTCCGGCCCCAGCGTTCCCGCCCGGGCCTTGCCGGCCAGCTCCGACACGGCGTGCATCAGCCCGGCGATGCTCAGCCGGTCCGCGTTTTTGATCACCGGGACGATCAGCCCGTCCTCCAGCGCCACCGCCACCCCGACGTTGATTGCCCCCCGCTGGACGATCCGCTCCTCGTCCCAGACGGCGTTGAGGCGCGGATGGTCGCGCAGCGCGAGCGTCACCGCCTTAATGGCGAATGGCAGGTAGGTCAGCTCGATCCCCTCCCGCCGCCGGAACTCCTCCTTGCGCGCCCCCCGGTAGGCGACCACGTTGGTCATGTCCACTTCCATGACCACGGTCACATGGGGCGCGGTCCGCTCCGACCGGACCATGTGCTCGGCGATGTTTCGTCGCATCGGTGAAACCGAGATCACCTCGTCGCGGGGGTACACCGTCACCGGCGTCCGCCGAGACGCTTGTTGCTCGTCCGGCTCGCGGGCGGGTCCTGCCGGCGGCACAGGAACGGCTGCCGGGGGAGTCCAGGCGGCAGGTTGCTCGGCGGCCGGACCCGGTCGCGGTGGGGCTCCGGCCGCTTCTTCAAGCGCCTCGCCCACGCTCGCTTCGGCTATCGCCTCGTCGCCAACCTCGGCGGGTTCGGTGACAGGATCCATCTGGGCGAGGTACGCGAGGATGTCCTGCCTGGTGACTCGCCCACCGATTCCGCTTCCCTCGATCTTGGCGATATCGACGCTGTGCTCCTCCGCGATCCGCCGCACCGCAGGCGACGAGCGGACCCGCAGCAGCTCCATCTCGTCGGCGATCTCACCCGGGCGGCGCACCGACGTGGAGGGCACCGCCGCAGCCTGTCCCACCTCGCTACCGTTCGCGGTCAGGTTGCCATTGCCGCTCGCCGCCGTCTCCTTGGTCTCCGGCTCCAGCAGCCCAGTACCCGATTCGTCAATCCGGCAGAGTCCGGTCCCCACCGGCACCGTCGTCGCCGGCTCGACCAGGATCTCGACGAGGACGCCCGCCACCGGGGAGGGGACCTCCGTGTTGACCTTGTCGCTGTCGACCTCAAGCAGCGGCTCGTACTTGTCGACCCGGTCGCCCACCTGCTTGAGCCAGGTCCCGATCGTCCCTTCGGTCACGCTCTCCCCGAGCTTCGGCATCGTGATCGTCGTCGCGGTCTCGGTCGGCATCGGATCCTCCGGGTGTCGGTCCTTAGGCATCAGCCGTCAGCATGCTGGGCAGCGGCCACCTGCACCTATTACGGACGGCCGTCACTGCATGTAGGGGCAACGCATGCGTCGCCCGAACGCCTACGGCACCGCCTGCCATCTGCCGCGTGGCATCTGCCCCCTGGCCTCTGGCGTCTAACGTCTACCGGCTAGTACGCCATGAGCCGGCGCAGCGCGGCGCCGATCTTCTCGGCGTCAACCATGAAGGCCTGCTCCAGGGGAGGGCTGTAGGGCGTTGCCGGCACGTCGGGAGCGGTCACGCGCATCACCGGCGCGTCGAGGTAGGCGAACGCCGCTTCCCCGATCAAAGCTGCCACCTCGCTGGCGACGGAGCAGAGCCCGTTCGCCTCGGTGACGACCAGCGCCTTGGCCGTCTTCTTCACCGAGTCGAGGACGGTCTGTTCGTCAAGCGGCTTGAGCGAGCGCAGGTCGATCACCTCGATGCTCGCCCCGGTCTCCTCGGCCACCTCCACTGCGGCCTTCTGGGACTCGTGGACCATCATCCCGTAGGTCACGATCGTCGCGTCGGTCCCTTCCTGAACGACCCTTGCCTGGCCGAGCGGCACGTCGTGGTCGCCCTCCGGCACTGGCCCCTTGATCAAGCGGTACATCTTCTTGTGCTCAAGAAAGAGCACAGGGTCCTCGTCTCGGATGGCCGCGCGCAGGAGCCCCTTCGCGTCGGCGGGGGTGGCGGGCGCGACCACCTTGAGGCCAGGGGTGTGGACGAAGATCGCCTCGATGCTCTGCGAGTGGTAGAGGGCGCCGTGGACGCCGCCCCCGAACGGGGTCCGGATCACGATCGGGCAGGAGAAGTCGTTATTCGAGCGGTAGCGGATCCGCGCCGCCTCGTTCATGATCTGGTCCATGGCCGGGTGGATGAAGTCAAGGAACTGGATCTCGGCGATTGGTCGCAGCCCGTTGAGCGCCATCCCGATCGCGGTGCCGATGATTCCCGACTCGGCGAGCGGGGTGTCGATGACCCGTTCCTCTCCGAACTCCTCCAGAAATCCCGCCGTGACCCGGAAGACGCCGCCCCGGCGCCCTACATCCTCCCCGAGCGTGACGATCCGGTCGTCCGCGCGCATCTCCTCGAGCAGCGTGTCGTGGATCGCCTCGACCAAGGACTTCTGCGGCATCCCGCCGTCGCCCAGGCGGGTATCGTCGACCACCTGCGCCGTCACCGCTCGTTCGGGGGCCTGTACCATCGTGGATCCCTCTCAGACGTGGAAGTCGGGACTGAGCCTGGTCCCTCGTTCAGATCTGCCGTCTGCCGTCTGACATCCGCTGCCGGGCGTCTAGCGCTCCGCGTAGACGTGGCGGTCGAAGGTGGCGGGGTCAGGGAGGGGGGCCTGCTCGGCGGCTTCGGTCGCCGCGTTGACCTCGCTCTTGACCTGCCCCTTGATGTCCGCCACCGCCTCATCATCGAGGGCGCCCACCTCCCGCAGCCGCGCCTCGAAGAGGGCCAGCGGATCGCGCGCCCGCCAGGCTTTGACCTCCTCCGGGCTGCGGTAGGTGCGGTCGTCGTCGTCCGAGGTGTGCGGCGTGAAGCGATAGACCTTCGCCTCGACAAGGGTCGGTCCCTCACCTCGGCGGGCTCGATCGGCAGCCGCCTTGACGACCTGATGGACGGCGAGCAGATCCGTCCCGTCCACGACGATTCCCGGGAAACCGTAGCCGGCGGCCCGGTCGGCGACGTTGTCGATCGCCATCTGGAGGTCCTGAGGAACGGAGATCGCGTAGCGGTTGTTCTCGCAGAAGAAGATGACTGGCAGCTTGTGGATCCCGGCGAAGTTGCACGCTTCGTGGAAGTCGCCCTTGGATGAGCCGCCCTCCCCGAAGCAGGCAAGAGAGACCTGGCCCGTGCCGCGCAGCTTGGCGGCGTAGGCGGTGCCCGTCGCGTGTGGGAGCTGGGTGGAGACGGGGCTGGACGCGGTGACGATCCGCAGCTTGGCGGAGCCATAGTGCGCCGGCATCTGGCGCGCTCCGGATGCCGGGTCAGCCGCCTTCGCCAGCACGCTCATCATCAAATCGGCCGCCGTCAGGCCGAAGGCGAGGCTGAGTGCCAGGTCCCGGTAGTAGGGCAGGACGATGTCCTTGCTCCGGTCGAGCGCGAAGGCGGCGCCAACCTGGGCCGCTTCGTGACCCTGACCCGAGACCGCGAAGGGCGCCCGGCCCGCCCGGTTAACCTGCCACATCCGCTCGTCGATGGCTCGCGCCAGCGCGACCAGGCGGTACATCTCGCGTAGCGTCTCGTGCGGCAGCCCCTCGTCGCCCACCGAGGGCGGCGCCACCGTCGCCGAGAGCGTCCCGGCGCCAACGTCAACGTGATCGAGCGGGGGGTGGATGGAGTTGGGGCCCGTTCGAGGCGTGGTGCCCTCGTGGAATGCCCCTTGGATGGCCCCAGTCGGGGGCCGCTTGATCTCGGTCGCCATTGACCGCTCCTTTGTTCCGGTCACCATTGACCGCGCCCGCGCCAACCTGTCTCGTTCTTGTCCTTTGTCCTTCGTCGATCGGGGGGTAGGCCAGCCCGGCGAGGATCGGACCGATCGCGTCACCTTCCCGGCAGCCCACGGCGGTGGCCACGGGCGTGTCGGTGGCGCTCGTCCGTGCAAGTCGCTTGCCGCCGTGTCGCGTCCCAGTTGGGGCAAGCTCCCCGGCCCCTCGCCAAGTGCGGGAAGCTGCCCGGTTGCATTGTATACCCTCTCCCCCCCGTCCGCTCTGGGATGACTCCGGTGATTGAGCGACGACCACTTCTGCCGGCCGCTGGCTTACCCTCTCAACGCCGCTGCCTGCTCATCGTGTCGGTTGGCCGGGGCTTGGCGGTACACTACCGGTACTGCGGCTGCGACGAGGCGGCCGCATGGCCAACTGAGCCCAAGGGGACGTCGACGATGACCTCCTGCCAGATGTTCGAGCTGACCGACGATCAGCGCGCCCTCCGGGACACCATCCGCGAGTTCGCGGAGAGCGAGATTGCCCCTCATGCCGGCGAGTGGGACGAGACCCACCACTTTCCGGTCGATGTCGTGCGCCAGCTCGGGGAGTTGGGCGCGATGGGCGTCGCATTTCCAGAGGAGTACGGCGGTCTGGGGGCCGGCGCGGTCGCGATGACGGTCGTCGTCGAGGAGTTGGCACGGATCGACTCCTCGATCGCGGTCACCGTCGGGGCGAACGTCTCCATCGCCGGCGAGCCGGTCCTGCTCTTCGGTACGGAGGAGCAGAAGCAGCGCTGGCTCGTGCCCCTCGCCCGGGGCGAGCACCTCGGCGCCTTCGCCAGCACCGAGCCGGGCGGCGGGTCAGATGTCCGTGCCTCGACTACAACGGCCCGCCGCGAAGACGGCTGCTGGGCCATCAACGGCACCAAGGCCTTCATCACCAACGCCGGCAACGAGTTGAGCGCCTTCGTCATCGTCACCGCCCGAACGCCGCTCGACGGCGGAGGCACCGCCCTCAGCGCCTTTATCGTTCCCAACGGCACGCCCGGCTACGAGCCCCAAAAGCCCTACCGCAAGCTCGGCTGGCACGCCTCCGACACCCGCGA
>JALYMD010000483.1 GCA_030773875.1 Chloroflexota bacterium
CGAACGGCAGGCCGGGCATCGTCAGCAGGGCCGTGGCGGCGATCTTGGCCTTAGCCACGTTCCCGTCGAGGACCGTCATTGTCCGCGGTTGGTCGTGGTTGGTCAGGAACGGCGCCCAGCGCTGGTCTGGGAGTTGGTCCAGCGCGTCCTCCACCGTCGAGACCAACCCCGACGCCCCGCCGTAGTTGGCGGCGTTGAGGATCTGGGCGCCGACCTCGAACGCAAAGTAGCTGTGCAGTTGGTCCGGGTAGTAGGGGGCCAGCAGGAAGGGACTGGCGCCGAAGACTTCGCCGACCGTGAAGGCATCTGGGGCGGTGGCGTCGAGAAAGTCGCGGTAGTCCCGGAGCCAGGCGTGCGTCTCCGCGGTGCTCTCCTGCTCCTGGCCCTCCTCGATCAGGTGCTTGATCGCGTCCAGCCGGAAGCCGTCGGCCCCCATCTCGTTCAGCCAGAAGGCGCTGATCCGCTCCGCCTCGGCGGTAACGGCCGGGTTGCGGTAGTTCAGGTCCGGCATGCCCTCCCAGAAGACGCCGTAGTAGTACTCCTCGCGGACCGGCGATCGGTGCCACGCTTCCGCGCCCCAGGGACCGGGATAGCCGGGGTCCTCCTCCGCAAAGATGTACCAGTCGCGGCGGGGCGAGGCGGGATCGTTCAGGGCCTCCAGGAACCAGGGGTGCTCGCGAGAGGTGTGGTTCAGCACCAGGTCGAGGATGACCCGAACCCCACGCCCGTGGGCCTCGGCGATCAGGCGCTTGAAGTCCTCATTCGTGCCGTAGTCCGGGTCGACCTGCTCGAAGTTCTCCACGTCGTAGCCGTGGTAGCTGGTCGCCTGGAAGATCGGCATCAGCCAGAGGCACGTGACGCCGAGGTCGGTGGTTGTTGCCGCGTCGCCGTCGTTGAGGTAATCCAGGTTCTGGATCAGCCCGTTGAGATCCCCAATCCCGTCGCCGTCGCTGTCGACGAACGACCGCACGAAGACCTCGTAGCAGACCGCGTCGTCGGCCCAGGCGGGGTCGCGTCGTGGTGCCCCGAGGCTGCCGGCATGGGTACCGCCCAACCGACCGCCGCCAGTGGTGCCAGAAGGAGCAGCATCAGCGTCAGGATGGCAGCTCGGTGAGGGCGGCGGGCGGGCATGACTCGTCTCCTTCGATCCCGGTTCGATGTCGCTCGTCATGGCCGCGCTCGCTGGCCAGGTGCCCGCGCGGAGCCTTCGACATCATACCTGTGCCCGGCCAGCCTCTCTTCCGCGGTCCAGATTCCCACACCATGGGACATTTCCTCAATGGTGGCCGTCACCCCAGCACCAGGACGGGACTCGCTGAACGCAGTCGATCCCAGCACTCAGCACTTAGCCCACCAGGATTCCAGTGGAAAGCAGAAGTGGGGGCGGCCTGCTGGTCCGCCATGTGCGGAACATCACCGAGCACCTACCAGAGCGTGGTTGGGTGTGGCGAGTGAGTGGAGGGGATGCTGATGGTCCAGGTTGGTTACGCTCTGTCGAGCGAGGAGCATCGCCCTAATGATCTGGTCCGCCACGCCCGGCTCGCCGAGGAAGCGGGCTTCGGCTTTGCCCTGATCTCCGACCACTACCACCCATGGGTGGACGCGCAGGGTCACAGCCCCTTCGTCTGGGCCGTCATCGGCGGTATCGCTCAGGTCACGGAGCGCCTGCGGCTTGGCACCGGTGTCACCTGTCCCACCATCCGGGTGCATCCCGCAGTCATTGCCCAGGCGGCCGCTACCGCAGCGGTGATGATGCCGGGCCGCTTCTTCCTCGGCGTCGGCACCGGTGAGAACCTCAACGAGCACATCCTCGGTGACCGCTGGCCGGAGTACGACGTGCGGGCTGAGATGCTGGAAGAGGCGGTGGCGGTGATTCGCCTCCTCTGGCAGGGCGGCAATCAGAGCCACCGCGGGCGTCACTACACCGTCGAGAATGCCCGCCTCTACACGCTCCCGGCGGAGCCGACACCGATCGTCGTCGCCGCGGGCGGCCCGAAAGCGGCGGCGCTCTCCGGGCGGATCGGGGACGGGCTGTGCGCGACGACAGCCGAGCGGTCGCTGGTGGAGGGGTTCGAGAACGCGGGCGGAGCCGGCAAGCCCCGCTACGGACAGATGACCGTCTGTTGGGCCGAGGACGAGGCGAGCGCGCGGCGGACCGCCCACGAATACTGGGCCTTCTCGTCGCTGCCCGGCGAGTTGGGCCAGGAGCTGCCGACGCCGACCCACTTCGAGCAGGCGGTCCAGCTGGTGACCGAGGAACAGGTCGCCGAAACGGTTGTCTGCGGGCCTGACGCAGAGCGGCACCTCGCCAAGCTGCGGGAGTATGTGGACGCCGGCTTCGATCACGTCTACGTCCACCAGGTCGGTCCCGACCAGGAGGGCTTCCTGCGCTTCTACGAGCGCGAGGTCCTGCCGCGCGTCTGACTGCAGACGAGCGCGCGTCATACGGAATCGGGCTTATCACCTGGTCTTGAGTGACGGCCCGCCCGTGCTCAGCCCCGGAGGGGCTCCGTGGGGTGAGCGCGGGGATCCATCCTCGGGCAACCAGACATCGATGCCTCAGGGAAGGACAGCCCGGCGGATGGACTTGGTATGACACCGGCCAAGCGGGGAGTCCACCGGAGCCCAAGCGCCTCGCTTGCAGCCAGGGCGGCAGCGC
>JALYMD010000484.1 GCA_030773875.1 Chloroflexota bacterium
GCGAGCACGGCTGGGCTGCAGGCACATCTTGCCGGCCTAGCGGTCCTGAGCCGGAACATCGGCGCTGACGCGCTGCTCGACGCGGGCCTCAACGGGGGAGGTCTGGCGGCGCCACGATAGCGCCGTCAGCCTAGGTTCGGGGCAGCGGGAATGGCCGAGCGCCGACGGCCCCGGGGAGGGCCACCCATCGGTCGGAGAAGCACCACCGTACCGGGCGGGATGCCGAGGGCAACGACGACGGGACGCTACATGACTCGCCGGTCCGTCAGTTCTTCAAATCGGTAGTCGCGCCAGACGGGGATGCCGCAGTAGCGCTCGCCCTCCGGGCAGATCGGCTTGGTTCCCGCTCGGGAGCGCATGACGCAGGGTGGACCGTCGACATAATGGCCGATGGTGGGTAAGACGTCCCGGACCTGTCCGACCTCCTGCACAGCGGTGTCGAAGATCTCACGCTGGGCGTCGAAGCAGACGCGCTTCACCCACTTCCAGAGGTAGGTCAGAAGCGTGCCACTCTCGTAGAAGCGGACCCGGTGGGCGTTCGGCAGGAGGTAGAGCGCGATCTCCGGCGCCGTCCCTGCGTCCAGCAGCGCGTTCTTGGCATCCCAGAGCGCCCGCACCGTCGCCTCGTACTCTGCCAGAGCGGCAGGGTTGCGCCTTACTGCCCAGGGGATGATGACGTCTGGCTCGCGTCGCTGGTGGGCGGTGAGGAGGGGGCGAGAAGCCAGGGTCCCGCGGTGGCGCTGATTCTGGGCATCTTCGGCACCGCTGATCCGCTTCTGGAAGGTGAACGGGACATGATTCATCGTCTGCATGAGCTTGGAGTGCATCGCCAGAAAGAGAGGGTGGCCCAGATAGGGATTTCGCGCTCCGTCCAGCACCTGGGCAAGCGCGTCCTCGTCCGAGAGCCCTTCTCCGGCGGCTCCGAGGACGGTCCGAACCGCGGCGGACATCGTCCGTTCCGCTTCAGGGTCATAGGAGACGAGGCGGCTGTCCAGATCGCCTAACTCGGCGTCGAAGCGCTGGCAGAACGCCTCGGCCTCGTCCGGTGTCTGGGCGAGGTTGGTCCGCCACTCGTTGAAGGCCTCGGCCTCAAGCGTCTGCTCTGCTCCCAGCACCCGCAAGTCCAAGGGGTAATCCGGTGCGCCCAGAAAGTAGGGATCGACGGCGAGGACCTCCTCCACCATCCGGTTGACGATGAAGCGGACCTCCGTCGGCGCATCCGGCTGGTTGGCGAGGACGTGGTAGCGGAGCAGGGTCAGGCCGTTGACGGTGTGGTAGAGATGGGCCGGGGTGGCCAGCGGCAGCACGTAGCGGGCAACTTCCTGGGCCCGCTTCTGCACCGCATTGGCGACGCGCGTCTCCGCCGCTTCTCCCTTAGCCTTGGCCCGCGCCGGGAAGACGGTCGCGTAATCCCGCGCAAAGTCTGGGGTGAGCAACTCCGTCAGGCGGCGGTAGCCCTCCAGGCTCCGCTCAATCGCGGCATCGTAGATGGCCGCCTCCGCCTCCGGCAGGGCAGGAGAGAGCATCGTCCTGCCCCTGACCTCCCGGTAGCGCTGGGAAACCTGCTCCGAGTTGTAGTGCGGGTGGGCATGGAAGAAGGACCAGATCGCGAGGCGGGAGACGTTGTCCAGCACAAAGACGAAGGTGGCATGCTGAAGGGTGGTGTGGTGGCCGGCCAGGAAGAGGTCCGCGTAGAGCTTCAGGGCCCGCTCTCGCCGGCCCGCCCGCTCGGCCGCCTGGGCGGAAGATTGATCCGCCGGTGCCGGCCCGTGAATCAGTTTCAGCACGTTCTCGACTCCGGCCGGCTTGCCACCATAGCAGGACCAGGCGGCAGCGATCGCGAGCGCGAACGGGTGCTGGGTGGACTCGTCGCGGAGCAGCGTGACCGTCGGTGACGCGGAACGGAAGGGGGCGGGGCTGCTTCTGAACGCGGGCAGACGGATCTCCGCGCGCACAGCCTCCGAGTCGGCAGGGTGCGGAACGGCGCGAATGCGTGGCGTTTCAAGGGGAGCGGCCATGGCCCGCGGACCCTCCAATGAAGTGAAGCTGGTGGCGCGACGGGCGGGATTGGGCTCGGGTTGAGCTTAACGGGAACCCATTATACATGTACGTACGGATGACGGAGGGGTGGCTTGAAACCTGACGAGAGACCATCTTGGCCGGCTCCGACGGGCTTTGGCGGGTAGCCTGCCGCAGGAGGAAGCGACGGGGATTGGCTGGCCTCGTGAAGGCATCAGGTAGACATAAAGCTGTGAATCTTAGGTCGTTTCTCCCTGGTTCTCCGGGTCGAGGAACGTGCTGACGAGCCTATTGAAGGCTTCGGGGCGCTCCCACATCGGGATGTGACCGGTCTCCGGGATCACAGCCAGCGCAGCCCGTGGGATGGACCGTTGGAGTTGCTCACCCAGCGACAAGGGCACCAGGCGGTCGTTCGCGCCCCAGATGACTAGCGTGGGCGCTTGGATGCGCCCTAGCTTGGGGCGGATGTCCGCGGCGAGCAGATCGCGGCGGGCACGCCAGAGCGTCCACGGGCCGGCACGCCGCGCGTCGTTCACCAGGATCGGCAGGTAGCGCGGCGGCGTCTGGCGCAGAGTCCAGGCGAGGTTCAGCGGTTGCCGGATCTGGCGCCTATCAAGTGGAAGGGCGGCCGCGTTGACCAGCACGAGCCTCGACACCCTGTCCGGGACATCCGCGGCAAGGTCCGCGGCGATGAGTCCGCCCATCGAATGGCCGACCAGCGCCACGCGGTCCTGCCCAAGGAGGTCCAGCCACCGATCGAGGATCGTCGTTGCCTCTGCGAGAGCAAAGCCTCTCCGGCCGCGGCTCTCCCCGAAGCCGACCAAGTCCACGAGGTAGACCCGGTGGTGGGTCGCCAGGGCGCCGA
>JALYMD010000485.1 GCA_030773875.1 Chloroflexota bacterium
CCCGCCCGCCCGCCCCTCCTACGACAGGCCCTCTCAAGAACCCGGGCGCCGCGCGATCTAGCGCGGCGTCCGGCCATTTAATGGGCTACGCCAGCAGGGTTGAGGGCAGCGATCAGGCCAATGAGAAGCTTGACGCTCGTCTTGGAGGACGACGCACCAGCAGGGCGGCGAACAACATCTCGAAGTGACCCCCAGCTCGCATACGTCCATCCCACCCAGTGGTGATGCGTTCGTCCGCCAGCTACTCCCTGCCTAGCAGAGGGATTCGGCGCCATTCCTCACGACAGAGTTCTTATTGACCAATTCACTCCTTTTGGGTGATTTCCCCCTTCTGTCACGCCTTAACCCCTGCTACCGTAACTTCACGGAGCATATGAAGCCCGGCACGGTCCTGCACTGGTCACCGATGTGCCGGCTGGAGTCTGTAACGTTTCTGTCATGGCCGTCCTCTACCGTAGGGGCACGCGGCCGATCGCGCATTCGGGAGGCACGACATGGACGGGCGGCGGTTCGACGAATTGACCCGTGTCCTTGCTGCATCTCCCTCACGCCGCGAGGTTCTGCGGCTGCTGGCCGCGGGCGCAGCGGGCAGTCTGCTCGCCGCCTTCGGGCGCGCTCCTGCCGCCGCAAAGGAGAAAGAGAAGGACAAAGACAAGGACAAACCCGCCGACGGCACCTGCAAAGACGACAGCGACTGTCCGGCGGACGAGTACTGCTTCAACTCAGAGGTTGGTTGCCTCCCCAAGTGCCCCCTTGCCTGCCACGCCTATGACCCCGGCACCGGTGGCTGCGTCGACGCTTGCCCGGAGGACCAGGCCTGCGACCGGCTGGGCGGAGGCGGTGACGAGGTGGGTGGCTGCCTGCCCAAGTGCCCACAGCCCTGTGCTCCGTACGACTTCGAGACCAAGACCTGCGAGGACAGCTGCGGCGGCTGCATGGTCTGCAAGCAGGGTATCTGCCAGGACGGCTGCACCGGCGCCTGCGAGATCTGCGACGAGGCGACCGGTCAGTGCCGGGCGTGTGACGGGCCGTGCGAGTACTGCGACGGAGGGGTCTGTGTCGGCTGTGACCCAACCTGTGAGACGTGCGTCGAGGGCACCTGCCGGACGACGTGCCAAGGTGGACAAACGTGCTGCCTGGGACAGTGCCTCCCCTGCTGTGGTCTCTGCGACCGTACGATTGGCCTCTGCTCCGGTGAACCTTGCGGGCAACCGCAGGAGGAACTTGGCTGCTGCCATGGGATGTGCACGAATCTGACGTACGACCAGGCCAATTGCGGGGCCTGCGGCAACATCTGCAGCGGGGTAGACGGAGAGACGTGCTGCAACGGGCAATGTGTCAACACGGGGAGCGATCCGGATAACTGCGGCGGGTGCGGGCAAGAGTGTCTCTCAGGGGACGCCCAGTGCTGCCAGGGCACGTGCTACGCAGCATCGGCTCTCCAGACAGACTCGGCCAACTGCGGCACCTGCGGCACTGCTTGCCGCGAAGGGGAGGCGTGCTGCCAGGGTTCCTGCGTCGACACCAACATGGACTCCAGCAACTGCGGTGCTTGCGAGAATGCCTGCGGGGCGGGGGAGACCTGCACAGAGGGCAGCTGCGAGTTCATCTGCGAGCCCATCACCTGCCCCGAGGGACAGACCCTAAATCCCGAGATGTGCGGGTGCGAGTGCTCGGGCTTCCAGACCGGATGCGCCCCAAATGAGATCTGCCAGAACGGTCAGTGCCAGCAGCAGTGCCTGGACACGAGCGGCGGCGGCGTCTACAACGGAACTTTTGTCGCCTGCAGCGACGAGAACGGCAACTTTATCGGCTGCTTCTGTAACAGTTGCGGAACCACCTGCAACCACTCCGGCGGCTACGCCTGCTGCTCGGATGGGTGTCAGTACGTGGTCACGACCTGCGAAGACATGGGACATTGACGGCCCAAAGGGCACACGGCGGTCCCAATCGCTTGGCTTGCGCTGCGACGATGATGCGAAGAGGGATCTAAGGTGCCCCTGCCCGGTTGGGGCTTCCGGTGGCGACGATGCCTGGTGCCGTGCGCTGTGGCTCGTAGATGCGCTGGGCGGCGGGGCTGGCGACCGGGTCCCGGCGTGCAGCGTTCTTGTAATCCTCGCCTGTTACCGAGGCGGCAGGTGAGCCACCGGTGCATCGGGGGATTGAGCGGCCCACTTGTTCGGGGTCGCGGTGTCCTGATCGTGTTCGGTGCGCTCAGCGCTCCCACCGCCTCATGAGGCAGGAGGCTCGTGTGTCGAGCCTGATCGTGGACCTGCTCACGGGTAGGGGTTAGGCCGCTTCAACCCGGGTGGCCTGGTTAAGGCGTCTTGCCCGTGCCAAGCAAGAGCTGCCCGAAACAGTCTCTGCCCTGCGTTTCGTCGTTGTGGTCTGCCAGAAGCTCCATCCCCTCGTCATTTGCGAGAGCAAGGGCCGCAGCACGCTCTAAAGAGCGCGGAGGCACGGGAGGTTGATCGGGAGGCGCTTGGGGGCATCTCGCCCCCATGTTGTCGCCGGTCGGAGTTGCCCCAGCCTGCGCTGCTCGCCGTGACCGTTCCTGCGGGGTCGTCAGCCGTGGAACGATCGTGCCCATGTGGCACAGGCCGTGCGCTTTGTTTCCGCGGGCCGGCATGTGCGGTCGGATCCAGCGGGTTAACGGGACGATCCCCAAAGGGAGGGAGAGGGTAATGAATCGGATGTTCGTGCTCGTGGCGCTCGCGCTAGCGCTCATCCTTGGTGTTGGGGCGCTCAGTGCGGCCCAGGACGCCACGCCGGGGGCAGGGACGCTGCCCGGCGACTTGTGCGCTTCGCCGGTTGGCTCCCCGGAGGCAACACCGGTGGAAGTCGTGCTTGCCACGCCTGGCGTGGATCCCGGCGAGGCCTCGCCGGAGGCGTCCCCGGAGACGCTGTTCGCCTGCGCGTCCCCCGTCGGCGGCACCCCGGAGACCGGCACACCGGCTTCCTAGATGCCGGCCCGTTCAAGCGGGTCACGACGACCACGGCCCCGGGCTTCGGCTCGGGGCCGTGATTGCGTTTAATCCCACTTCTGCATGGAGAAAGCGGATGTCCTGCCGGTACGGTTGGCGCCCTCGATGCCTCGCTGCTCCCGCATCGGCCATTCGAATCTCCGCATGGCCGCCAGCCACCCATTGGGCCGGGCCGTTGGCGACACCATCACCGAATCCACCGACGAACCTCAACACGACGTGCAGGATCACAGAGCGGCAGCAGGGCGGACGTGCCAGGCACCGATGACTTCTGGGAAAGGTGAGGGCACGGGGAAGCGTGACGCTCTAACCTAGAACCACTAGGTGACACACCTCCTCGGCCGGGTGTACGCGGCTCCCCCTAGTGAGGATCCGCTGGACGGACGAGGACTTGCCGCTAGCAGAGGACTAGGGGTGGGTGAAGAACAAGGGAACCGAGGGATTGCTAAAACCCAACCGCAGAGGCGTGGAAATGAGGCGTCGGTCAGCGCCACGCTCTGTCGTGCACTCAGCGGCCCCCAATATAGAGTAGTTCCCGTTGCGCCAGATCGAACCCGTCAGCCGCTCGATTCCACCTCCACACGTAGCGGATGCGACCCCAGGGGTGGAGTTCGTCGAAGTGCTGACTAGGGTCGTAGTCGTCGGGAATCAAGTCTCCGGGCACGCTGCCCCAAGGCTCGCCCACAACCTCCAACTGGCCATCGTCGTCGAAGTCCGTGATATGCGCATCGACGAACCAGGGGTGGTAGCGCTCGCGATAGGTCGCCGCTCGGGGAAGAACTTCGTAGCGACCATTCCGGTACTTGTGGCTGAGCATGACGCTCGCGGTGGTCGCCGCGTACACGCTAACCACCTCGTTCAAACCGTCGTTGTCCACGTCCGCTAAGACGAGATCGCCGAGCGGCCACACAACGCCCCCCTCGATCCGCTCGACCTCGACCGGCTGAAGGCCGCCCCTGGAGGGGTCATAGACCGCGAAACCCTCAGCCAGGTCGCGCCCGCGGACCACGACCTCCGCTTCACCGTCGTTGTCGGTGTCGAGCAGGAAGGGCGTGCTTTGAATTTCGTCGGTGGCATATTCGATCGAAGGTGCGGCGCGCTCGCCCCCCGTTTGCGATTGGCGGCGCTGGTAAGTCTCCTCCACAAGTAGGTATAGACGATTCGTGAGCACGATGAGGTCGAAGGCTTCCTCTGCCGTGTAATCGGGGAACCCATGCCCGGAGCGATTGCGGAAGTACAGGAACGATCCCCGGAACAGGAGGTGAAGCCCCTCTCGCTCGCCTGGTTGAGAGTTGGGATCGAGCAGGACGCCGTGGGTGGGGTTGAACGCAAGCCTGATGAGGTCGAGGCCCGTCTCGGCTGACCCGGTGAGCTCCCTCAGCCGCACCT
>JALYMD010000486.1 GCA_030773875.1 Chloroflexota bacterium
AACATGCAGCACGGCTTCCTGCTCGCGCGTCAACTGCTTGCGCGCAGCAAGGGCAGCAACCGGCAGATCATCGTGGTGACCGATGGCGAACCGACCGCGTACCTCGACGGAATGCAGGTCCGCTTCAGCTACCCACCGACGCCGAGGACGCTGGAGGAGACGCTGAAGGAGGTGGTGCGCTGCACCCGAGACGGCATCACCATCAACACCTTCATGCTGGAGCGCTCCCCGTACATGGTCCAGTTCATCAACGATCTGATGAAGATCAACACCGGGCGGGTCTTTGTCGCCACCCCCGACCGCTTGGGTGAGTACATCCTGGTGGACTACGTCGCAAACAAGCGGAAGTGGATCGGGTAGCCTTCCTTCTTCCGTCAATGCGGTGGGCCGCGATGACGACGATCAGGAGCGCGATTTTTCGCTAGCGGCGACCGAGTGCTTGGCCCGCGCGCACTTCGGTACGGACCTGACCCGAGGGTGGCATCCCGGCCGTCAGTTCGTTCTGGAACGTCTGCTTGCGCTGGCCTGTTCTCCTGCGGCTCGGACTTCCAGCCCCTGGACGGGGCGTCAGTTGCGGTTCGACGAGAAAGCGGCACAAATCGACGCCGTTTCGGAATCAAAGGGAGACGCTCGCCGATCACTTCGAGCGTCTCATCGACCCATCCCAATGGCCTTTCGTTGTCGTACTGGTCATCCGGCCTCGGGTCCGGCCCTGAGGTATTGATTGGACTCCACCACGAGGCTCAGGACCTCGTCTCTCCGTAGGGATTCCCCGAGCAGCTTGTGGTGATGCTGGACCGGGTCGTTGACGCAGGGCTGACCTGAGGTGAGGGAGCTCTCCAGTATTAGCGAAGCCCTCCGCCGCGCCAGACAGCTCCCGGCCGACCTGAAACGCGAAGGCAGAGATTTGATGCACGTGCCCCCGCTGCTCACCTCTGATCGCTGCCCACTCGCCGGTGTGTTCCTCCAAGACAGACGGCCTCCTCGCGAACCCTGAGCCCAGGACCTCGATTACTCGGTGCCAAGTGGGATTGTGGCAGGGGGCAATACCCACCGCTTATGTCTCTGTTTTGCGCAAGCACCGGTCTCGTTGAGGCGGAGCCACTGAGGGTTAATCCCCACTACGGTCTAGTGGAGCATCCCCTGGGTGTCCCATCGGCGAGGCGCCAAGATAGGGAATCGGATAATCGCGTGGATCTGTGGGGACAGGAGATAGCAATGACTCGGACGCTGATGGTGTGCACGCTCCCGCTCGTGCTTGGTGCCTTCGGCACGCTGCTGTTGGTCAACCTCGCGCCGGTGTTGGGCGATCCGAACGCGGGCCCACTGGCCGCCGGGTTGGTCTTCTTCAGCGGCCTGGCGTTCTTGTTGGCGCCCGAGTAGAGATCCTTTCTTACCATCAGGCCGGTTTCTGGTTGAATCCGGGCTGAGAGGCAGCTTGGTCGATGCCGCTGCTAAGGCGGGAGGCCGTGAAGCAGGGCCTCAAAGGGGGGACCAGTGGTTCTCTCGAAGGGCCTGCTTGAGGGTGTAAGCAGTTATCGTCAGGCCACCCATTGGGAGGTCGGACTTCAAGAGGGGAGTACACTGCATGAGTCTGACGTTCCACAGCCTTCGCCGCCCCGTCAGTGTTGCCCTGGTGGTGCTCGCTAGCCTCGCGCCCCTGGCTCCGTCCCGGGTGCAAGGCCAGGAGGCGACCCCGGCGGCCGAGGCGGTCGCCGTCAGCCAGCCCGCCGACACGGTGCCGCCCGTCCTGGAGCAACCAGGGCCCCTGAGCGTGGAGGCGGTCGACGCGACGGGAGCGAGCGTCCTCTACAACGCACCGCTCGCCGCCGACGCTGTCGATGGCCCCGTTCTGGTCAGCTGCGACATCCCCTCGGGCGCGGTCTTCCCGATCAGCACCGCGCTGGTCACCTGTGGGGCACAGGATGCCGCCGGCAATGCCGCGGCCGTCCAGTTCAGCGTCACCGTCAGTGACACGGTGCCGCCGGTTCTGGAGCAACCAGGGAACCTGCTGGTGGAGGCGGTCGACGCGTCCGGGGCAGCGGTGTCCTACCCGCTGCCGGTTGCCAGCGACGCCGTCAGTGGCTCCGTTCTGGTCAGCTGCGACATCCCCTCGGGCGCGGTCTTCCCGATCAGCACCGCGCTGGTCACCTGTGGGGCACAGGATGCCGCCGGCAATGCCGCGGCCGTCCAGTTCAGCGTCACCGTCAATCCGCCCCCCCCGCCCGCCCCGGCGCTGGAGTCGAAGTCCCCGGCCGGCCCGACCGACCCTCCCGCGCCGACGGGTAATACGCAACCGCCTGCGCCGACCGCGAATACGCAACCGCCTGCGCTGGCGACGACGCCGAGCACGGGTTCGGCGCGTGACGCGGCCGTCGCCACCACCCCGGTGGCCACGAGCACCGCTCGTGTCACCGTGACTGCTACCCCCACAGTGAAGGAAGCGGCGGTGATCGAGGTCGAGAAGGCGGGGGTACTGGTTGAGGAAGTGCCGTCGGTGGCGCCGGCCCTGCCGTTGCCTTGGCCACCCCCAGGGAACTTTGTCCTCGTCACTGATGGTGGGCCCCTCGGTCGCCTTGCGCTCATCTGGGCCAACCGCGAGTTCCCGATTTCCCAGGAATTCGGCCACACGGCCTTCTCGGTCAGCCAGCCGTTCATGTACCGCTACGGCATCGCCTACGGGCTGGACGGGTTCGAGCATACCGGCCTCGACATCGGGATGCCGGCGGG
>JALYMD010000487.1 GCA_030773875.1 Chloroflexota bacterium
CTTTTCCTTGTCGCGCTGCGCCATCGTCAGACTCATCCGATCCAGGATCTGCGGGATCTCAGACGAGCTCTTACGGGAGGTCAACTCCTCAACGTTCGGCTTCTGACGGCGGGCAAGCCCCCGGTCAGTCATCCATCGGAGGCGCTGTTGTACGTCGTCGTCGACCAGCCGCCGCATGCCGCCCAGCTCCCGCAAGGCACCGAAGTAGCCGACGAGGGTCATGTACGGATCGGCCGCCTCGCCGTACTCGTTGTAGAGCTTCTGGGACGCCGCGAGCAGAGCCGTGTAGACGCGGATCAATGCGGCTTTCAGACGGGTGCCGCGGGCACAAACCCCGAGGTAGAGGCGCCCGGGGTTGTCCTCGCTCACCTGGGACTGGCGGGCGAAGAAGCTGTCGGACGCCTCCAGACCGCTCGGTGGGAAGACGTTGACCCCGCGAAGGAAGAGGCGCTTCACCTGATCCGGCGCGCGCTGGATGGTCGCGGTGGAGGCCACCACCTTCGGGCGGACCCGCTTGCCATCGACCTCCCAGGTCGCGAGTTGGTCGACGGCCGTCTCGTACAAGCCGACGAGGGAACCGAGTGGACCGCTGATGAGGTGCAGTTCGTCCTGGATGATCAAGTCGGGGGGACGGAGCGGACCCGCCGGGAGCGTGCGCGCCTTCGGGAGGCCGTTACGAGCCGGGTGGGTGGGGCTGTCCTCGATCTCGGGCGCGACGAAGCCGTGGCGCTCACAGCGGCCGTCCACCTGCCCGAAGAGGGTCTGGATCGCGCCCTTCCAGGGCATGAGCGCGAACTTATCGACGGTAGCAATCAAGAGGGAGGGGAGGCGGCGGTAGATCTCTTCGTCGACGACGACGACCGGCAGTCCCTCGTGAGGCGCGTTCCGGCGGCTGAAGGGACAGGTGCCGCCGGGATCTCCG
This sequence comes from Chloroflexota bacterium, assembly GCA_030773875.1. The sequence continues at coordinate 923 of JALYMD010000487.1, forward strand.
CAATAGACGAGGGTGCGGCCAACCCCCTGCTTGGTGGTCTCGACGCGGATGTTCGTGCCCGCTTCGATGGACGAGCCGCACCAAGGGCAGCTTGTCAGCTGGTGCGGTGACCCCTTGCCGCCGACCTTCGCCCGGGACGGCGCCTGCCCGTGCGCAAGGGCGATCGCCTCGGCGCTCTCGTCCGTCCAGTTGGGGGTCATGCGCTGACCAACCCAGAGGCCAATCCGGAACGGCTCGTGGCCCCACCGGGTGTCACCTGCGGCGAGGGCCTCCTGGCGCAGGCGTTCACAGGCGCAGATGAGGGTCGTCGCCCGCTGAAACTGCTGCAGGGTGAGCAGGCGCAAGGTATAGCGCATGAGCACCGCAACCCCAGATTCTCCGTCACGACCGGCGACGACCCCCTGGAGGCGGCGGACCGCGAGCGTGAAGGCAGTGAGACCGAGGTAGGCCTCCGTCTTGCCGCCTCCAGTCGGGAACCAAAGCAGGTCAGCAGCGGCGCTCGGCTCGGCACTCCGGTCGGGATGGTCGAGCGAGGAGAGGGCAGGTAGGTTCGCGAGGATAAAGGCGAGCTGGAAGGGCCGCCATGAGCGGTTTCTCGGCTCGTCGATCTCAGCGAGCGACACTCCCCCACCGTCGACAGTCTTCTGCCGGCCCACGTAGATCGTGTGGATGCGCTGCAGATGCATGGCCCGGTTCATGAACCGGAAGGCTTCGAAGGCCTGGTTGTCCTCGCCGAGGAGGCGAATACCGGCCTCAATCCGCCCCAACGCATGGTCACACTCAGCCAGAGCAGCTTCGCCGGCATCGCGGTGACCCGCGAGGTCAGTCCCCACCAAGTCCTTGCGCCGCGTCGCGATCCAGGCGGCGTAGGCCCGGGTGAGTGGCCGAAGGGCAGCCTCCACCACGTCCTGATTAAGGTCGGCGAGGGCGCTCATGTCGAGCTCAAGATCGGCAAGGAGCCCGATCTCGCTCGGCGCTGGGGCATCGGTGCGGGGGACCTCATAGGTCGGGGTGGACGAGGTGCGAATTGACACTGCTCGGCCAGTAGGACGACCGTCGCCGTCCAATACAGGGTCGGCATGGACTGCTACGCCGTGCCCGGTCGCGAACTGCAGGTGGCGGCGGTAGAGCATCGCCATCGCCGCTTGCTCCGGTCCGCTTCGGTGGTCGTCGAGGGCCGGATTGCAGACGAACACGGGGGATCCATCACGGCCGCGGACTTCGAGTTGGGCCTGGAAGAGCCAGCGGGTTCCCTTCAGCTTCTTGGCCTGTTGCTGCCCGTTGACCAGGAAGAGCGTGACGGTCCAGCCCCCTGCGCGACGGCGGGCGCGGCCGTGGACGTAGACCTGCGGCGCAGCGGGGTCAACAACCTGCTTCGGGAGGTCGCCTTCGGTGAGGGGGATGACGAGAGGTTGGCCGCCCATTGGACGGCGCTTCCAGACGGTCTCTAGGCTGCCGTCTGTCTTGACGGCGTGCTCGCTGGCGGTGCGTCGGTACTGGCCCCAGGTGGCGACAGCCTCGATCGCGGCCTCGTCGCCGTCGACGACGAAGGTCATGCCGAAACTTGATGGCAAACGTAACGAGGGCCCCTTGCTGCCCGGGTCCACACCCTCCTCCTCCGAAGGGTCTGTGCCCGCTTGGGTGAAGTCGTCGTCCTCCAGCGCGGACAATTGCTCACCACTGGGAGCCAGGGTGCCGAGAATGTAGCGCTCGGTGATCGACTCCCGGCCGCCGACCTCCTCCTCCAAACCACCGGCCGGACCGTGCACGTCATTGAGAAGCAGTTCGACCAGCATCTCGCGCAATCGAGGCGGTGACGGTGTCGCCAGTACGGGCGCTTCAGGAGCTACGGAGAGCCCGGTGTCCCCTCCATCCGTCATCGGACGTCTTCCCCCCACTGCGCGATGAGCGATTGCTGATGGTCTTGCAGGCGCCCATTCGGCGCCCGCTTCCTCGTGCTCTTGTCGTGCAGACCCATCGCGACCTCGTCAGCGTAACGCTGCTGGTTCAGCTCGAGCAGGCGGTCCAGAACCTCCCGCCGGGCAGCATCACTGATGGTGAAGCGAACACCCTGCTTGGTCTCGTGGAAGCCGTGACTGAGGTCGAGGTCGTCCCAGCCATAGGCGGCGGCGACGGTGTTATCGAGTTCTTGATGAGCGATTCGGAGTCGTTGGAGATCCCCAGCCGAGTTGTGTTCGTTGTGGAAAAGATTGTAGAGCTGGGTAAGCCCCACTGTGCGCTCGGCGATGATGCCTTGACGATCCTCGTACATGCGTTGCGCGACCACGTCGAGTGTTGACGTCCCTCCAGCTCTCGGAAAGGTCTCGAAGCTATCCGTAGGTGTATAGCGTTGGTCACCCTTCAGACTCGATGAGTAGGCGTTGACCCATGCTTCATGTAGATTGGACTGCAGAAGGCCAAAGTCGGACCATGTATCCAGTGCGATTGGGATTACCATGACGCTGAATACGATGCCGGGCTCAAAGAAGACCAACGCGTGGGTCTTGCTAACTTGGGCGCGTACCAGCACTCGGTCACAACGAGCGATTGTTTGATACAGACCCGGAACTCGCTCAGCGAACTTCCACCAGTTTTCCCTGTATATTTGGCGCTTGGTCTTTGCTCGCTGAGGTTGTACTCGATCTTGAACAATGCGGAATGGTTCCGGATACTCCATGGCTCGTTCCAGGGGCCAGTCATGAAAGTTGATTACCCATCGACTAGGAGATTGATCTGGTCGAGTATTAAGATCTTCACCGGTAAGATAACGAAAGATAACGTCACGGTTGCGGTCGTCCCTCAATAGAAGGTCCTGTGCTTCATCTGCATCAAGGATGAAGCCAGCCCCAGACAGTACGCTTCCAACAAACGCTATCTTCTGGTTCAAATCCAGTTTCCAAGGTATACCAACGACACGACTTGGAACGGTCAGGAAAGGGGTAATGCCATCAACCTCCACTTCGTTTAGAACGTGCTTTCCTGACCACTTTCCCCGCCAAAGCCAGAGATGAGAGATTTCCAAGGATGCCACCCCGGGCCAGGGGCGGCTGGAAACTGCGCGGGGAATAGTAAAGCCACCTTCAAACATTCGGTCCAGCGCTACTTCTCGCGTGTCGCCTTGCGCGATTGTGTTTGTGGCTAGTAACGCCACCGAACCGCTCGATCGACACAGTTTGCCAGCGCGAAGCACAAAATATGCGCAGAGATCTGCACTTCCACGCACGCCTCCAGCAACGACATCGAGAAGATAATCCCGGTAAGGAGTGCCGAGTACACCAGTGATTTTCTTTCCACCCATAAAAGGCGGATTTCCAACGACGGCCGCGAAACCAGGTGATTCACCCGAGTCGGTGGGTTCGATCATGACCTCGGGAAACTCCAGGAGCCAGTGGAACGGGCGGTGGCCGTTGAGCAACGCGGTGACGCGCTGGCTAAGTTCGTCACGGGCCGTGAGCGTGGCCTCGCAGTGAGCTGCCCGGAAGGTGCCGGCTTGACGATCCTTAGCGACGTTGAGGGCAAGGGCGAATTGGTTCTGATAGTCCAGGCGGAGTCGTTCGCGGCGTTGAGGGTGATCGACAAGAGCGGCAGCGATTAGGAGATCAGCACCGATGCGGACCGTTGCGACGGCGTCTTCGGCCTGGGCCAGCTTGCGGGCCTTCTCGTCGGCGTGCTCGGCGGTCAGGACCGGTGTCTCTTCGATCTCCCGCCGCGCCTTGATCGCCGCTTTGAAGGCGTCGTCGAAGGCGTACTTGAACCAGACTTCCTTGCGAGGCGCCTCGCCGGACAGAGACCAGTGTTCCAATTGCTTGATGTCTCCAATGCCGATAAGGGAGTCGCCTTGGCGGAGGCGGTGGTCGAGGAACGTGAAGGGGCGGTCTTTCTGGAGGGTGACCAGCCAAAGGGAAAGCTTGGCCATCTCAACTGCGAGGGGATTGATGTCAACACCATAGAGGCAGTGATCAGTGACCAACTGGCGGGCTAGGGCGAGGCGTTCGGCAGGATCGACTGGCAGTAGGCGCTCTTCAGATTGGCCGTGACTAATGCGTCCGTCTGGGGAGATCCGAATCTGGCCCTGGCTGGCACTCCTTTCTACCGATTCAGCCGCGCTCCAGGCCTCTACAAGACGCTCGGAGAGATAGCGGCAAGCCTGGACGAGGAAGGCGCCGGAGCCCATTGCTGGGTCGCAGATCTTGAGGGCAAGGAGCGCCGAGGCCGGACGGAGACGCCAGGCCTCCTTAGGGGCGCCCTCGGCTGGACCGTCGTAGACGAGCGATTCAAGGGCGTGCTGCACGATGGACTCGGTCAGACTGCGCGGGGTGTAGTGGGCACCAGATTGACGTCGATCTGTCCCGCTGGTGACGTAAAGGCCCCTGTCACGTACGATCCATGGTCGACCGGCTCGGTCGGCACGGATCAGGCCGGCGAACGGGCGCACCCTAGCCCAGAGGTCCGCGTCGTTGTCGCAGGCAACCAGAAATCGGGTGTCGGCACCGAGTTCAAGGGGCTGGGTGAGTGAAGTATTGAGTTGGGAAGTCGTGCGACCGGTCGGCTTGACAAGCTCGGCAAGAAGGAATCCGTCACCGCGCTCCCGCCAGCTTTCGAGGTCCGCCAGGCGGATCTCTGGCTCCTGGCGGACGCCCCCCTTGGTACTCCCGGTTAGACCGAGGACGGGGCCTACAGCGCGGCGGACGGTGTGCTCGAGCAAGCGTTCGTAGACGTGGCCAATTTGCTCAACATCGAGGGCGCGGAAGGACAATCGCCGGCGCTCCGACCCGAGGCGGCCACCCCGCATCTCGATGAACTGAATCGCCTCCAGGATGTGCAGCACCGTGCGGTTGTTGATGGGCAACGGCTTGGCGTCGTCCCGTTCCCAGTCGGTGCCGCGGGCGCGGCCCTCGAGGAAGGCGAAACGGTCGGGGTCGAAGAGGGAGCCGCCGTAGGCCGGCAGGCGCATCTGGTCGTGGTCGCTGCCGCCGTGGACCAGGCGGAAGGTCGAGAGCAGGCGGCTCCAGGCGTCCTCCTTCCGCTCCAGGACCTCCTCGCCGGCGCTGTCGGCCTGGGCCTGAAGTTGGTCGATCAAGGAGGAGACGGCGTAGTGCGCGTCGTAGAGCGGCTCGTTGCCGAAGAGGGGCGGGCGCTGGTCCTCGGCGAAGAGGAGGAAGACCAGTCGCATCATGACCGTGACCGCCGCCTCGTAGACGTCGGCCTCGGTCACCCCCGCCAGGAGTGCGCCGCTCCGGTCACGGTCCGCTCGGTCGATGGCGTCGACGAGCAGCTCGAGCGCCTGGCGCACCTGGTCGCCGAGTTGGGTCGTGACCTCTGCCTGGTCTTGCGCACTGCGGGTGAGGAGCCCTTCGAGGGTCTCGTCGTCCGGCACGCCGAAGAGGCGGTAGCCCCCCAGGAGCGCTCGGAACGCCTGGAGGGTGACCCGCTCCTCCAGCCAGAGGTGGGCGTACCAGGAAATCAAGCCGGTTGGCTCACCGACGGGAGCGTTGACGAGGAGCCACTGCTCACCGTTCGTCACCAGGCCCAAACGCACGCCCGTCGCCCGTAGGAGTTCAGTCATCCGGGTGACCGGCGACGCCTTCCAGCGGATCCGCTCGTCCCGAAGGGGCGCATCCAGTCCTTGCTCCGGGGGATAGTGGGCGACGAGGACCCGGGCCTTGCCGCCGTCACGGTCAGTGGGGTTGAGCAGGGCGCGGGTCGGGCGCAGCGTCTCGCCGAATTCCGGGAACGGTGCCTCCAGGCCCGGCGGCAGCGATTGGCCCGCGGCGACGAGGCCGGAGGGCCACTCCAACACCTCGCCGAGCACGAAATCGATCCACTCCGTCTGGAGGGCGACGCTCGGCCGGCTGAGGGCACGGTTGGGAAGCCATTCATCGGTGTAGGCTCGGCGCACCCACCGGGCGATCTCGCTCTCGTGGGTATCCGTGTCGATCCCCTGCGGAAACGCATGATTCAGCACGGGCAGGCTGAGGAATGGCCCAGAGATGTCGAGCAGGGAAAGCCATTCAGCATGGGGACTCGTGGTCCTGGTTCGTGCCATCGGAGTCAGCCTCGTACAGTCTTCGCAAGCGAGCGCGGGATCAGCCAGGTGATCGCCACGGGGAAGAGGCGGGGTTCGGTTCGCTCGTAGCGGCGCCGGATCGCGGCGAGCTCATGCTCCCGCTCGGCAGGGATCTGTTCCAGGCGACGCCTCAGGGCGTCCTTGTCGCGGATGTACTGGTCACGTTCGTCGAGGGAGAAGAGCGGCAGCTGCCGTGCCTCGGACTCGTCCAGCTCCCGCCGGATGGTGGCCTCTAACTCAGACAGGATCGCGATGGTGGCCTCGATTTCTCGGGTCTCGCGGGCGCGGACGTCCTTTTCGAGGGTGCCGGCACGCTCCCGCTGCCGTGCCTCGAGGGCGTTCCGCACGGGGTCGCGGAGTCCAGGCCACAGCCGGGTGAGCGTGACTCGCATTGCGTCGGGAACGGGTTCCGCGGAGGCAGCGGAGAGGGCAGCGTCGAGCTCGGTGACGCCCATGCGGCTGAAGCGTCCCTCCCGGATGCGACCGCCGGCAGTGATAAGCTGCTCGTGCAGCCGGTCGCCGTCGCCGCCGGTCACCACCAGGCGGCCATGAGCGACGACCGCCGGGGTGTTGAGGACGCTGTCGGGTACCACCCTGGCCGTGACGCGGTGCAGCAGGTTGTCGCCACTCGCCTTCCAGACCTCGGCCCGGAGGAGGCGCAGGCAGCGCTGCACGAGCGGATGGTGGAGGTGCGCGAGGACGACATCGTCCCTCCCGCGCGCCAGGACCTCGTCGAAGACGAGGGGCCGAATGGCCTTGGTGTGGGGATGCTCCAGGCCCGTCATGCACTCGGCCCAGGAGCCAGCGAGGGTAGGCATCTGCCAAGCGGTGAACCCGTCAGGGAGGGTGACCAAGCGCAGGGGCGGCTTGCCAGCCAGATCGAGGCCGATGTCGACGGCCGCACGGACGCGGTCCGGCTCTAGACCGAGGGCGCGGCGGGTGTCCTCCAGGGTCCTTCCTAGTTGCTCCACCTGGGCGCGGAGCTCGCGCTCGATCCGGAGTTCACGCTTGGCCCTGGTCGTCTTCGGATCGGCCCGCAGGCCATCGACCGTGGCAACCACCGCGCGGTCGCCGAGCATCGCACGCTCGACCTGGGTGGCAAGCACCGGACCCGCACTGCCGAGATCCTCACGGATCTGGTTGACCTTCACGGCGGCGAGGGCTAGGAACTCAAGATCGCCCTCGAGGTCGCCGGGCGGTCGTCCAACGTTGCTTGCGGCGTCGTAGCCGGCACCGACGAAGTGGTAGATCAGAACCTCGGGCGCGGTCTGGCCATGACGATCCACCCGGCCGTTGCGCTGCTCTAGGCGGTTGGGATTCCAGGGTATTTCGTAGTGGATGATCTGATGGCAGAAGTTCTGGAAGTCGAGACCCTCGGCGGCGGCATCAGTCGCGAGGAGAATGCGGACGTTCGACACCTCCGGGCTTGTCTGGAAGGCGGCCTTGACCGCCTCCCGGTCGTCGGAATCCATGCCGCCGAAGATCTGAAGGGTGCGGCCGTCGCTCGTGTAGCCGGCTGCGGCGAGCAGCTCGAAGAGCCAGTTGAGGGTGTCCAGGTACTCGGTGAAGATGATGACCCGCGCGTCGCTCCAGCGCCCGTCGGGACGGATATGCGTGTCGAGCCACCGTAAGAGCGTCCGAGCTTTCTCGTCGGGGCGGTTCGCGGCGTCGCCCGCCCAGGCTTGAAGTTCGGCCAGCACGCGGCGCTCCTCGGGGCCTAGGTCCTGAACCTCGGCCGCGGCGACCAGGGCGTCGGCGATCGTCTCCTCCGTTTCCTCGTCGTCCTCGACGGGCTCCAAGGCGGCGTGGAGGCGACCTTGAAGGACCCCGATCGCTGGTCGCGCGGCCTTGGCCTGCCGAGCGCCGGCGAGCGTCCAGAGGTGCTGGTCGAGCGTCTTGCTGAACGCGATCGGGGAGGAGAAGAGACGCTTCTTCAGCAGCTTCAGGACGAACTCAGCGGCGACCCGCTCCGCGTCGCCCTGCGCTCGCGTCCGCCGCAGCACGGCGTAGGCCTGCAAACGCGCGTGGGCCTCCCGCTCGGCGGCCGTGTAGGCGACCTCGATCGGCTCCAAGCGGCGGGGCGGGAAGTGCCGCTCGCCGGTCCACTCAACCAACTCGCTCTTTAGGCGTCGGACCATGATTGCCGCCAACTGGGCCTTGTCCGGCGGGACAGAGCGGGCGAAGCGTTGGTTGTCGAGCAACTCCAGCAGGGCCGAGAAGCTCTCAGGGTAGCCGTTGTGGGGCGTGGCCGAGAGGAAGAGCTTGTGCTCGAAGTGCGGCGTGAGCTCGCGGACGGCTCGGGTGCGGTCTGATTCGGTGGCGTACCGACCGCCACCCGACGGGGCGATGTTGTGCGCCTCGTCGACGATCAGGAGGTCGAAGCGGCGTGGATAGCGAGGCTCGCCTGGAGCGGGCAGGGCGTCCCGCATCAGGCGCATAGGCTGGTCGCGCTTGAGGAAATCGTAGGAGGTGATCAGCCGCGGAAAGTGCGTCCACGGGTTGGCGTGGATTCCACGGGAGCGGCGAAGCGCCTTGAAGAGCTCGCGATCGACGATCTTGAACTCCAGGCCGAACTTGTCGCGCATCTGGTCGCGCCACTGGATCTGGAGCGATGGCTTGCAGACGACGAGGATAGTCTGGGCACGGTGCCGCAGAATGAGCTCGAGGGCAACCAATCCGGCTTCGACCGTCTTGCCGAGCCCGACATCGTCGGCGATGAGCAGGTTCACGCGGGGCATGTCGAGGGCACGGGCGACGGGATCGAGCTGGTAGTCCTCGATCTGGATGCCGGCCCGAAAGGGCGACTGGAGGCGCTTGACATCGGCGGTGGCGAT
>JALYMD010000488.1 GCA_030773875.1 Chloroflexota bacterium
GGAAGGTGCGTCCGCCCTCCAGGGCGACCACCGCGTAATCCGGTTGCTGGCTGCGAAGGACGTCGAGGAGCATCGAGGCAAAGCCGAAGACGGCGTTGGTCTGCTCGCCGCCGGCGGTGGCAAGCGACGGGGGCAGGGCGTGGTAGGCCCGGAAAATCAACCCATAGCCATCCACCAGCATGAGCGTCGGGCGCTCGCTGACGTTCGAGGGGGTGCCTGAGTCCGGCAAAGCGTGCCTCCTTCTCGCACGAGTATAGTGCCCTGGCGGGGAGACACGGCGCGGCAGATCAGCGCGCCGGAACGGGCTCGGCAGAGCGTAGATTGCTATACTTTTTATGTTGCCGCGACGGTTCAAGGCACCCGAGGGCGTCGCAACACCGCGATGGCCTCGAGTCCGCGTGTCGTTACCTGAAACACCCGCCGGGCGACGTCAGAACCGCCCCCCACCAATGCTTCGTAAGTAGATCGATACCCGCATCCGGGGAGGCCCGTGCGGGGAGGAGCCTTAGGCCCGATGGACCCGAGTACCGTGCAAACCGTCGTCCGGATGACGAGCGACAACGTCGAGCGGGTCATCGTCGGGAAGCGACGAGAGGTGCAGCTTGTCCTGGTGGCGCTGCTCTGCCGGGGCCACGTCCTGATCGAGGATGTGCCAGGGGTTGGCAAGACGGTCCTTGCGAAGGCGATTGCCCGCAGTATTGGTTGCACCTTCAAGCGGATTCAGTTCACCCCCGATCTCCTGCCGAGCGACGTGACCGGCGTCAACGTCTTCGACCAACGGAGCGGGACATTTGTCTTTCGGGCCGGTCCCGTCGTCGCTCAGATGGTTTTGGCGGACGAGATCAACCGCGCCACGCCGAAGACCCAGGCCGCGTTGCTGGAGGCGATGGAAGAGGCGCAGGTGACGGTCGATGGGGTGACCCACCCGCTTCCCTCGCCGTTTGTCGTCCTCGCGACGGAGAATCCGATTGAATACGAGGGAACCTTTCCTTTGCCGGAGGCCCAGTTAGACCGATTCCTGATCCGATTGTCGCTTGGCTACCCTGGACGGGCAGGTGAGTTGGAGATGCTGGACCGGCAGCACCGGGCTCACCCATTAGAGAGTCTGGCCCAGGTGGTGCGCGTGGAGGAGCTCGTCGCGGCCCAGGCCGCTATCAAGGATGTCCACGTGGCGCAACCGGTCAAGGAGTACATCGTCGCCCTGGTCGAGGCGACGCGGCACCACGGGGATGTCTACCTTGGGGCAAGCCCGCGCGGTTCCTTGGCCCTGTACAACGTGTCGCGCGCCTGGGCCGCCTTGAATGGGCGCGACTACGTGATTCCCGACGATGTGAAAGGACTGGCCGAGCCGACCCTGGCGCACCGGGTGATTATCAACCCAGCCGCACGCATGAAGAACATCGACAGCCGGGGGGTCATAGAGGACTTGCTGCGAACGGTGCCGGTGCCTGGCGCCCAGCCGGTCGCCCGCGCCGCGACCGGGTGGGGTGGTCGTCGTGCCGCCGACTGATCGACGGTGAACGCGCTTAAGGTCGTCCTGCTGCTGCTTGGGATCGTGGTCCTCGCCCAGGTCAACGACTGGCCGTTTCTCAATCAACTGGTTGTCGCTCTGCTGGGCCTCCTGAATGTCGCCTACGTGTGGAGCCGGTTAAGCCTGCGATCCGTGTCAATCACCCGGGTGACGTCAGCCGACCGGGCGCAGGTCGGGCAGCGGGTGGCAGAGCGGATCGAGGTGCGGAACCGGGGCTGGTTCCCTAAGCTGTGGCTCGAAGGCCGGGATTACTCAACGTTGCCGGGCCATGAGGCGAGCCGCGTGGTGCATGTGCGAGGGCGAAGCCGAACCGCCTGGGAGGTCGACACCCTTTGCGTGCGAAGGGGACGGTACCGGGTTGGGCCGTTGGTGGTGCGTTCCGGGGATCCGTTCGGCCTCTTTCCACGCTCCATGCGGGTGCCTGGCTCGCATGAACTCATCGTCTATCCGGCCACCGTCGATGTCAGCGGCTTCCCCCTTCCGCGGGGGACCATCTCCGGCGGAAGGGCGACGCCAAAGCGGAATCCGTTTATCACCCCGAGCGTAGCCGGTATCCGTGAGTACAGCAGCGGGGATGCCTTCAACCGGATAAGTTGGGCGGCCACGGCTCGTCTAGGAAAGCTGATGATCAAAGAGTTTGATTTCGATCCGAGTGCCGATATCTGGCTCGTTCTCGACCTTGAGCGGGAACACCACCGGTCCGC
>JALYMD010000489.1 GCA_030773875.1 Chloroflexota bacterium
CCCCTTCCCGTTGACCAGTGCCAGGTTGATCCCGACCGTTAGTCTGCCGGTTGGGGCCGAAGTTGGCCGAGCCCGCCCGGCTGGTCGCACTCTTGGCGCGGCTCTGCTGTCCGCTGCGCGGGCTGAACCACCCGCGTGGACGGGCGCCCGCTCGGCGGGCCCACCAGATCCGGGGCTGGTCGCGGAGAGTCGAAGAGGGATTCGAGCTGCTCGCCTTCGATCGTTTCCTCTTGGATGAGGAGCTGGGCGATCGCTTCCAGCTTGTCGAACTCCTGGGTCAGCACGTCCTTCGCGCGCTGGTGGGCGGTGTCGATCAAGGCCCGGATTTCCTGGTCGATTTGGTACGCCACCTCGTCGCTGTAATTCCGATGCTCGCTGATCTCCCGACCGAGGAAGACCAGTTCGTCCTTCTTGCCGAACGCCAGCGGCCCGAGCGTGCGGCTCATCCCAAACTCGGTCACCATCCGCCGCGCAATCCCGGTGGCTTGCTCGATGTCGTTCGACGCCCCGGTCGACTGCTCCTCGAAGACCATCATCTCTGCGACGTGGCCGGCCATGAAGACGGCGAGTCGATCTTCGAACTGGGCCTTCGTCATGAAGAGCCGGTCCTCGTCAGGCACCACCCGGGTGTACCCGCCCATCATGCCGCGAGCGACGATCGAGACCTTCCGCACGGGATCTGAGTGCGCCAGCATCCGGGCGACGAGTGCGTGTCCCGCCTCGTGGTAGGCCGTCATCATGCGCTCCCGCTCGCTAATGACTCGGCTCTTGCGCTGCGGGCCCGCCAACACGCGGTCGATCGCTTCCGTCATCTCTTCGCGGCCGACTGTCTTCTTGTTCCGCCGCGCCGCCAAAATAGCCGCTTCGTTGACCAAGTTCTCGAGGTCCGCTCCAGAGAATCCCGACGTCTGCCGAGCCAGGTTCTCGACCGAGACCGATTCCTCCAGCGGCTTGCCGCGGGCGTGGACTTCCAGGATCGCCCGCCGGCCTTGAATGTCCGGCCGGTCGAGAATCACCTGACGGTCGAAGCGACCGGGCCGTAGCAGCGCTGGATCGAGCACGTCCGGCCGGTTCGTGGCCGCGATCACGATCATGTTCGTGCTGCTGTCGAACCCGTCCATCTCGACGAGGATTTGGTTGAGGGTCTGCTCTCGCTCGTCGTGACTGCCACCAAGACCCGCGCCCCGCTGGCGGCCGACTGCGTCAATCTCATCGACAAAGACGATGCATGGAGCGTTGCGCTTCGCTTGCTCGAAGAGGTCACGCACCCGGCTCGCACCGACGCCGACGAACATCTCCACAAATTCTGAGCCGGAAATGCTGAAGAACGGCACCCCAGCCTCACCCGCCACGGCCCTTGAGAGCAGGGTCTTACCGGTGCCTGGAGGGCCAACCAGCAGCACACCGCGTGGGATGCGCGCCCCGAGGGATGCGAACTTGTCCGGGTATTTCAGGAACTCGACGACCTCGACAAGCTCTTCCTTGGCCTCCTCGACTCCTGCCACGTCGGCAAAGGTCACCGTTGGCTTGTTCCCAGTGAACAGGCGGGCGCGGCTCTTGCCGAAGGAGATGGCCTGGTTGTTGCTGCCCTGTGCCTGGCGCATCATGAAGACGAAGATGCCGATCAGGATCAGGGTCGGCAAGAGGAAGGAGAACGCACTGAGCCAGCCACCCCAACGGCTCGCTTCCTTGGTCTCGATCTGGATCTGGTCCGTCGTAAGCCCATACGCCTCGAGGTTATCGAGAATCGTCGTCTGCGGAGGTAGCTCCGTCGCCGCTGGCTTTTTGACGTCGTCCTTGTACTCGACCCGGACCTCTTGACTGCCCGCGGTCTGGACGAGCTTCTCGACCTCGCCCGCCTTGATTTGGCCGGCTACCTCGTTGAAGCTCAGCCGCCGTGCTTCGCCGCCACCGCTGACGAAGGTGAACCAGAGCGCGATCACGGCTACGATCAGGATGACGTAGACGAAGCTACTCCGGAGCCACTTGGAATCGCCCATTCAGACCCTCCGATGCGGCCCCGGCGCGGCGTCGACAAAGACGCGGCGAGCGCGCGGGGCAGGGAGATAAAAGTATAGCATCGCGCCCCTTACGGCTCCGTTTCGTTGAGGGTCGCCGGGTCGAGGACCGCGACGTAGGGCAGGTTACGGTAGCGGCCCGCGTAGTCGAGCCCATACCCCACCACGAACTCGTCGGGGATGGTGAAACCAACCTGGTCCACCTGAACAGATGCCGCGTCGGCCTTGACCTTCTTGAGCAGGGCGACCACGCGAATATCCTTCGGATTCCGCCGTCCCAGCACATCGAGCAAGTACTGAAGGGTCAGCCCGCTATCGACGATATCCTCGACCACGAGCAGGCGGCGCCCCTCGATCTCTTCTCCCAGATCTTTGAGGATCCGCACCACCCCGGAGCTCTTGGTGCTGGCGCCGTAGCTGGAGACCGCCATGAAGTCGATCACCACGTGAATGCTCATCGCCCGCATCAAGTCGGTCATGAAGCTGACGGCCCCGTTGAGGACCCCGACCAGGAGCGGCTCGTCCTTCCCGTAATGGGCGTCCAACTCGGCTGCCATCTCCCGGATGCGGGCCTGGAGACGCTCCTCGTCAATCAAGATTCGGGCAACCCCTCGCTCCCGCGGCTGGTCCAGATTCACGCCCCCTCCATTCGCGTCGCGGTGATCCTTACCGGGTCGCCCGCTCCCGCAGCGTCCTCTTCAAATGCGGGCAGCGGCACACCGACCACCAGATGAACAGCGCCACCCGTCGCGACGCAGACGAGCCGTCGCCGAATCAGCGTCAACACCTTCCCAGCGGTGAGCCAGTCGCCAAGTTTACGCCCGGAACAGGCCCAACGGTCACCGGGTCGTGGCGGACGCAACTCCACTTGCCATCTGGGGACGACGACACTCGCGGAATAATCCGCTGCGTCCCGTTCTTCGTCCTTCCCAGTCCCGTGTCGCTCCAGCGCCACCTGATATCCACCGATCAGGAGTTGGCCGGGAATCTGAATCATGCTCCCTTCGACGCCTTCGGCCGGGAAGAGCGGCGCCTGGAAGGCACGGGCCGCCTTTTCCACTAAGGCGGTCCGTTCCCCAACGAGAAGGCACCCTTGGGCCACAGTGACCACGCGCCCTTCTCCGATCTCCAGGAAGCGGTCTCCGGTGCCACGTCCCACCAGTTCCAGGACCGCATCGACACGCTCCAGGGAAGGTCCGCTCCTCACCCCCATCTCCGTCAACCACCGATGAACCACACGCCGCTGGATGGCCTTTTGCTCCTGCAGGAGCGCAACAACCTCCAACCGTCCTTCCGAGTCCCGGATCTTGGCAAGCACCTCACCCGTGATCCCGACCAGCACGGCGTCGTCTTCAGCCGCCAACTGGGCGAAACGGGCCAGGGCGGCTACAGCTCCCGGCCGCAGCCCTTCGAGAACCAGGATCCCGTGGAGCCGCACCGCGTTCCGCAGCAACTCGTCGTTTGCGTTACTGGGATCCTCGATCGGGTCCAGGCCAGTTGCCAGCGCATACCGTCGGACGGCGTCTTTGGTCTCTGAGAGGAGCGGTCGCCAGAGGGTCAGCGGTTGGCATCGGTCGGCGCCGACGTCCGACCACCAGGGCACGGGAAGAGTGCTCCACTCCGCCATCCCGGCCGCACCCGAAACACCGGCGCCTCGAAGCAGGTGGAGCAGTACAGTCTCAGCTTGGTCCTGTTCGTGATGAGCGAGGCAAACAGCCGCGGCGCCCTCCTCCCACGCCACCGACGCCAGCACCTGAAAGCGCTCCCGCCTCGCAGCCTCCTCCAAACCGGCGCCGGGATGCCGATCAAGGGGTGGGCCAGCGACCCGTGTCGCCCGAAATGGCACACCGAGTTTGGCCGCGAGCTCTCCCGCTCGTTGCTGCTCCTGTTGCGAATCCCGTCGGATCTGGTGATCAACGTGGACGGCCACGACTCGTACGCCGGCTCGCGGGCCAATCCGGCTCAAAAGTGCCGCCAGGGCAAGGGAGTCTGGACCGCCGGAGAAACCGAGGACGAGGGACGAATCTGGCGCTAGATCGAGGTGGCCCAAGCGACGAAGCGCCCGCTGCTCGAAGCCGGACAAGCGGTTACGAGGCGTTGAGAGACCGGAACGACGGTCCCTCACCGGGTGAGGCTCGGGAGAGGCATGGGAGGGGAAACCTGGGTGCCGACGGGTGGAATCGAACCACCGGCCAAGGGCTTATGAGTCCCTTGCTCTGCCGCTGAGCTACGTCGGCCTGCCTGCGTAGCGACTGCAAGGGTAGCAAAGAGCGATTCCGCCCGTCAAATCTCATAGCGCGCCTGCGCCCGGATTAGAAACTGGTACACCCGGCTCACCATGCGAACCAGGAGCCTCGTCGGTGCTAGACTCGTTTTCTCCGCGACCTCCATCCTCCGCCAGCTGCTGAGGCAGGTAGATGCTCGACCAAACAACTTCGATTCGACTCCTCGACGGCCTGAACGCCGAGCAGCAAGAGGCAGTCACGACGACGGAGGGTCCCGTCCTCGTGGTGGCTGGGCCGGGCTCCGGCAAGACCCGCGTCCTCACCCACCGGATCGCCTACCTCATCGAGGAGAAGAACGTCTCCCCGGATCAAATCCTGGCGGTGACGTTCACCAACAAGGCGGCCCGGGAGATGCGGGAGCGGATCGAGCGCCTTCTCACTGGCCGCGCGGCAGACGGCCTAGTGATGGGAACGTTCCATTCCCTTGGCGTACGCTTCCTGCGCCAGAACCCCGGCGTCGTCGCCGACCGCCTCGGCCTCCTGCCCAACTTTCTGATCTACGACGACGCCGATCAACTGGACGTGGCCAAGCGGGCTATTCAGGCGGTCGGCCTGGACCCGAAGCAGGTGGCACCGCGGCGGATGCTCTCCCGGATCTCGGCCGCCAAGAGTCTGCTTGTTGGCCCGGACGATTTTCTCAACCAAGGCGAGACCTACGACGACGAGGTGATCGCCCGCGTCTACCGGGAGTACGCCCGGGCCCTCCGCAAGGCGAACGCTGTCGACTTCGACGACCTGCTGGCACTGCCCATCCAGCTCTTTGATGAAGCTCCTGGCCTCCTTGAGCGGTACCAGGAGCGCTACCGCTACATCCTGGTCGACGAGTACCAGGACACCAACCGGGTCCAGTATGTGCTGGTCGCTGCCCTAGCCGACAAGCACCGCAACCTCTTCGTCGTTGGGGACCCGGACCAGTCCATCTACGGCTGGCGGCAGGCTGACATCCGCAACATCCTCGACTTCGAAAAGGACTACCCCGACTCGACCCGGATCCACCTGGAGGTCAACTACCGCTCCACCGGCCGCATCGTCCAAGCGGCCGACCGCGTGATCCGAGAGAACACTCAGCGTATCGACCGCAAGCTGCGCACGGAGAACGAGGACGGCCCGCTTGTCGTCTTGCGGGAGCTGAGCGACCAGCAACACGAGGCCCAGTTCATCGTCGGCGAGATTCGGCGCCTCATCAAGACGCAGGGCCTTTCGGAGGATAGCTTCGCGATTATGTACCGCACGACGGCTCAGAGCCGGGTGCTGGAGGAGGCCTTCCGCGTCAGCGACATCCCCTATCGAATCGTCGGCGGGGTTCGTTTCTACGACCGCAAGGAGGTCAAGGACGTCCTTGCCGTCCTGCGCCTGCTGCATAACCCGGCCGACGACGTGAGCCTCAACCGGATCATCGACAACATGCCCATTGGTCGCGGGATCGGCCCTCGGGCAGTCGAGGCAGTCCGGACATGGGCTTTGCTCCACGACCGGCAGACGGTCGACGTGTTCGCAGCCATTGTTCCCTCCACCTCACCATCGGAGACGGGACCGGAGCTCACGGGCGCTGCCCGCACCGCCGCTCAGCGCTTCGGCGCCGTCTACGCCGCGTTGCGTGAACAGAAGGGACAGCTCACTCTCGCCTCCCTCTTTGACGCCATCGTCGAGCGGACCGGCTACCAAGCCTCCTTCGACCATGAGAGCGAGGAGGAGATGCAGCGCTGGGCCAACGTGCTGGAGCTGCGCGCCGACCTCGAGAAGTACGACATCGTCGAACCGGAGGAGGCGCTGGCCACCTACCTTGAGCAGGTTGCCCTGGTCGCCGACGTCGACAGCATGGACGAGACGGGGCGCGGCCACGTCACCCTGATCACCCTCCACTCCGCGAAGGGCCTCGAGTTCCCGGTGGTCTTCATCGCCGGCGTGGAGGAAGGTCTCATCCCAATCAGCCGCGCCGTCGAGGCAGAGTTCCACGACCCCCTCCCGCTTGAGGAGGAGCGACGCCTCTTCTACGTCGGCATTACCCGGGCTCAGCGGCTCCTCTACCTCACCCATGTCGGCAACCGCCTCAGCTACGGGCGTTATCAGGCGGGCGTCGCGTCCCGCTTTTTGACCGCGATCCCGGAGGAGTGTCTTCAGGCGGTCGGTCGCGTCTCCTCAAATCGGTCCAACGTTCGTCTGCAAGACCGAGTCCGAGCCAGTGCGGAGCCATCGTGGACAGCGACCCCTGGCCGCCCCGCGCCCGCTCCAACCCCGGTGCCCGATTACCAAATCGGACAACGTGTCTTCCACGCCAAGTTCGGGGAAGGCCGCGTCATCGAGGTGATGGCAAAGACAGACGACCAGGAAGTCGCGGTCGAGTTTGCTCGTCACGGCCGCAAGCGCCTCATGGCCAGTTTCGCGCGCCTGGACATCATCGCGTAGCGCCGCGCCGTGGGGCCCAAACCTGACGTGGCCTGCCGCCACGATGTAAACCGCGGCGGTCGCGGCCCAGCCTCACCAAAACACGACAACACTCTGCGTTCGTCAAGCACGGGCCGCAGGCGTGTCCGTACGACGTGTACAATCTCTACGAGGCGAGTTGCTCATCGCATTCTGGGAGTCCACCATTCCGACCAAGGCACCTACCACCATCCGGGATCTCCTGGAGACGCGGGAAGCCTCCTGGCTTGCACCGGCCGCCACACGCAGTGTTGATGCGGCTCGGGACTACAGCGAGGAGCCCTCCACCGTCCGCACGGCGTTCCAGCGGGACCGGGACCGGATCATCCACACCAAGAGTTTCCGGCGCCTGATGCACAAGACGCAGGTCTTCATCGGGCCGGTCGGTGACCACTACCGCACTCGGCTGACCCACACCCTGGAGGTGACTCAGATCGCGCGCACTATTGGCCGCGCGCTCCGCCTCAACGAGGATCTTATTGAAGCGATCGGTCTCGGCCACGACCTCGGACACACCCCTTTTGGACACGCCGGAGAAACCGCTCTTGCCCAGATGCTGCCGGGCTTCCGCCACAACGAGCAGAGCCTGCGAATTGTCGAGGTGCTGGAACGCGATGGTCGCGGGTTGCACCTGACTGAGGCAGTACGCGACGGTATCCTTCGCCATTCTAAGCCGCGTTCCGGCATCACCGGGACTGCAAGTGGACGACCGGCCACGCTTGAGGGCGAGGTCGTGAAGATCGCGGACGGGGTGGCCTATATCAACCACGACCTTGACGACGCCATCCGCGCCGGTCTCGTTGCCACGGGGGACCTTCCGCGTGAGGTGCAAACCGTCCTTGGTGAAGCTCATGCACGGAGAATCAACACCCTGGTCTGTGACATCATCGAGCATTCGGACTCCGATTCCGTTCCCGGCTCGATTCTCATGTCGCCACCGGTTCGCCAGGCAGCAGACGCCCTTCGAAACTTTCTCTTCGACCAGGTCTATACGCCGCTCAACGAGCGGCCGGACACCCTTCGCGCGCAGCACGTCGTCCACGCGTTATTCGCGCATTTCCTGGAGGACCCGGACCGCATTCCCGCCGACTACCAGCGCCCCGTCACCCAAGATCCCCCTGAGCGGCAGGTGGCGGACTTCATTGCGGCCATGACGGACCGCTACGCCATTGAATGCTACGAGCGTCTCTTCGTTCCCCGTGCCTGGTCCGTCTAGCGTCTGTGCACGCACCATCACCTGAGAGGTAGGACATGGCCCGGGACGCCGTCGCTGAGGTCCGCGAACGGACCGACATCGTAGAACTCATCTCTTCCTATGTGCCGCTGACCCGGGCGGGGCGCAGCTACAAAGGTCTCTGCCCCTTCCATCAGGAGAAGACGCCTTCCTTCGTCGTCTTTCCGGATTCCCAGAACTTCCACTGTTTCGGTTGTGGCAAGGGGGGGGACGCCTTCACGTTCTACATGGGCCAAGAGAACGTGGAGTTCAAGGAGGCCCTGCAGGAGCTTGCCCGACGCGCTGGCGTCCAACTCGCCTCCGTGCCCACGATCGCGCCTGAGGTCGACGCGCACCGTCAGCGTCTCATCGAAGTCAACGAGCTGGCCGCTACCTTCTTTGCCAACGTGCTGACCAACAGTGAAGCCGGCGCGCCCGGGCGGGAGGTAGTCAACCAGCGGGACCTCTCCAGGGAGATGGTCGACCGCTTCCGCCTTGGCTACGCCGTCGAGAGCTGGGATGCCCTTCTCCGGTTCCTCACCTCTCGCAACGTGGACCCCGCCCTCGCCGCGGAAGCCGGCCTGCTCCAGACCCGCGACGGCGGCGGCCACTATGACCGCTTCCGCGGCCGCTTCATGTTCCCGATCCGTGACCGCGAAGGACGGGTGGTCGGGTTCGGTGGGCGGATCGTGGGCGAAGGCCAGCCGAAATACCTCAACTCCCCCCAAACTGCCATCTTCGACAAGAGCGCGCTCGTCTATGGTCTGGACCTGGCCAAGGAGGAAATCCGCAAGCGAGACCAGGTCGTGATCGTCGAGGGGTACATGGACGCCATCGCGGCCCACCAGTTCGGGCATGGGAACGTGGTCGCCGCCATGGGCACCGCCCTGA
>JALYMD010000490.1 GCA_030773875.1 Chloroflexota bacterium
CTGTGGGTAGTTACCCAGAGCCGCACCGGTGACCGGATCCACCTCTTCCGCGAACAGCCCGAGGTCGCTGGCGTAGCCAAGCATCCGCTCAAAGAGTGCTTGGGCCTCGTCGATCCGGCCCAGCGCCGTCAGGCAGTCAACCAACCAGAAGGTACAAATGGAGAAAGCGCCCTCTTGGCCGGCCAACCCGTCTTCCGCTCGGTAGCGCATTACCAAGCCATTGATCCCCAACTGAGCCTCGACCTGCTCGATCGTGGAGCGCATCCGCGGATCGTCCGCCGGCAAGAACCCCACTAAGGGCATCCTCAGAGTTGCGGCGTCCAACTCATCCGTGCCGTAGTACATCGTGAAGGCTTGCGCGCTCTCGCTGTACCCCTTCGCCAGGATATCCTCCCGCACCGCGTCCCGCTCCCGTTCCCACCGGGTTGTGTCGCAGGCAAGGTCCGTCTCGCGGGCTAGCCGGACCGCCCGCTCAAGCCCAACCCAGCACATCACCTTGGAGTAGACGAAGTGCTGCGGTGCCTCCCGCTGCTCCCACAGCCCGTGGTCCTTCTCGCGCCAGATCTCGCAGATGTAGTCGGCGACGGATCGCATCAGCGGCCAGACCCGTGGGTTCAGCGGTGGGGGTGCCCCTCCGTCCGGTCCCCCAAGTTGGTGGTAGAACCAGAAGGCATCAAGAAGTTCACCATACACATCCAGCTGCCGCTGGTCCGCGGCGGCGTTGCCAATGCGGACCGGCCGCGAGTCACGATAGCCAGACAGGTGATCGAGGGTTCGCTCGGGAAGGTCTCGCTCGCCATGAACGCCATACATGATCTGGAGACGCTCCGGCGCATCCTCGCCGGCCCCGCAGACCTGCTCGATCCAATGCCAGAACGCATGGGCCGCCGTATCGTCCCCCACGAGCAGGAGCGCGTAGAGGGTGAACGTGGCATCCCGGAGCCAGCAATAGCGGTAGTCCCAATTGCGCTCCCCGCCGATCGCTTCCGGTAATGAGGTCGTGGGGGCGGCCACCAGCGCCCCGGTCGGTTCGAAGGTGAGCATCTTGAGTGTCAGGGCAGAGCGATGCAGGACATCGCGATAGGGGCCTTCCACGTGGCAGTCGCTGCACCAGGCACGCCAGGCCGCATCCGCCTCCCTGACCTGTCCCGCCCAGTCCTCACCCTCCAGGAGCGACCGCGCCCGGGTCATATCTTCCTCGTAGGCCAGCACGCAGGATGCCGTAATGCCCGGCTCCAACCGGAGCGACCCACTCAGCACGCCATCGGCTTCCGCCACCAGCTCACCCGCCCAAACGAGCACAAGGAACCGCTCTCTGCTCCCGTCGGAGAGGAGGGCACCCTTCCCTGGCACGACCTCAATAAGGGGAGAGGTGGCCGCGAAGTCAAAGGCCATCTTGGCGTCCAGGATCACGTCAAGTGGATCGTCGACTGCCTCCAGCAGCCGGATGATCCGGTGTCGCCCGCGCCCGCCCCAGACGCCGTCCAGGACTGGCCCTGGGTCCCCCGCGGCCAGGGGCATCGCATCGGTCAAGCGCAGCGTCCCGCCCTCTGTCTCCAACGTCGTTTCCAGCACCGCTGACCCGGGCAGATAGCGTCGCAATGCTCGCGTGACCGGCTGCGACGGGCGTAGCGCGAGAAAGCCGCCCTTTGCCGCGTCCAGCAAGCGGCACAAGACGGCTGGGCTGTCGAAATGGGGGAGGCAAAGCCAGTCGATGGCCCCGTCGCTCGCGACAAGCGCGGCACTCTGAGCGTCGCCGATCAGCGCATAGTCGCCAATCGGACGGTAGCCAGCTGCCGGCACCCCTGGTTCCGGTGCGGCCACCTCATGAATCCGCTCTTCGGCGGCAGGGAGCCTTTCGGGCTCCTCCTCGTGCGCTGCCTTCTTGTCCACCGCATCTCCGTTCGTGAGGGCTCCTTGTGCCAGGGAGGTAGGGGAGGGGAGGAGCGGACACTACTTCCGTGGAGGCACCACCTCGACACCAACTTCCTCTTCAAGTGGCAGCACCACGGCAGCCATGTCGCGCGTTCCATGGCGGCGCGCGTTCCATGGCGGGCGGCGCTGGCGGCGTCAAAGACGCGCCGCGCCGTCTCACCCCCGGCGATGGGCACGTCAAGTTCTGCCGCCAGCTCCGCGATCAAGCCCAGATCCTTACGAAGCAGATCGACCGGTGTTCCCCCGTCGAACCGGCGCTCTAGCATCAGCGGAACCACCCGCTCCAGCATCCGGCTTCCGCCATAGCTGGTCGACAGCACGTCCAGCATCGTGCGCGGATCGGCTCCCGCCTTCACCCCCAGCACCATCGCCTCAGCCACCCCGGCCACGTTGATCCCTACCAGGAGCTGGTTCGCCAGCTTCACGACGGTACCACTACCGGTCGGCCCAACGTGGTGCAGCCGTTGTCCCATCGCCGCAAGGACCCGGCGGACGCGCTCGAACGTCTCCGCCTCACCGCCCACCATGATCGTCAGGCTGGCCGCCTCCGCCCCAGCTACTCCGCCGCTGACCGGCGCATCGAGAAAGTGAGCCGCGCGCGATGTCAGGGCAGCTGCGACGCTCCGGCTCGTGCCCAAGCCGACCGTACTGGTATCGACGAAGATCTGCCCCGCACGGGCGGAAGCGACCAAGCCTCCGGGGCCAAGGTAAACCGCCTCGACCGCAGCCGGATCAGGTAGGCACGTCAGCACGATATCACTGGCCGCCGCGATTTCCCCCGGGCCGCTCGCCGCGACTGCCCCCCGCGCCACCATCTCCTCCACTGCGCCCCGGGATCGGTTATGCACGATGAGCGGGAATCTCGCACGGAGGAGATTGGCGACCATCGGCCGGCCCATCTTGCCAAGGCCGATGAACCCTACCCGGGGAGTTTGTGCAGCGTCCATCCACGTCCCTCTCGGCATCGCTCCCAGTCCGACACTAGCGCTCCCGCTGGGTGATGCTAGCACCTCGGTAGGGCGGGATGACTACGGTTCGACCCATTCACGGAGAGCACACCCATGTACGAGGCAGACCCTGAAACGACGCTCGTCGCTTTAGCCTGGAAGCTCGCAAGGGAGAAGTACGGGGTCGACCTCTGGCTTGCGAGCGGCAACACCATGCTGCCCGGCTGACTGGGGACGAGGAACAAGCCGCTCACTTCCCCCACGCCGGACACATGCGGCTCGCATCATTCGTCATAAGGACATCACCGTGCTCATGCTCCTAAAACGGCCTGACGCGAGACTGATAGACATAAATTGGCTAGGGAAGGGGAGGGTGATGGCGAAATCGAGGGGCACTGGCGAAACAATGGTGGGTGAGTAGCGCAGGTTGGGCCGTCGTCCCCAGTTCACGCCGCTGCCTACCGATCCAGGACACCGACAGCCAGCGTCTCAGAGGGCATTCACTGATGGGGACCGGCTGCCACTAGCGACAATCGCGATGGCGCGGAGACAAAGCGGTTTCGGTTCGACACGTTGTCGCGGTCGAATCTGGTCTTTGAGCGCGCCAAAGAGCGCCCCGAGATTGCACCCATCGGACGATGGAGAACGTCGTTGGTGCATGCACACGTGTCCCTGGAGACGTTGGTTGCTCTTGCCTCGGCTTCGCTCAGGCTGGCTGCTAGGCTAACTTGGACCGAGGGCATCAAAGCCGCCATTGGAAGATCACCGCGGACGACAGCCTCGTCGAGGTCTTCACGCTTTCGTGTCTAACCACAGCGACCCTAGTAGCGGTGCTGGTCGCCCTTGGGCGCTTGGAAGCGTACGCCCGTGGCAAGACGACCATTGGGCGCGAGGATGAAGTCTAGATCTGCGCCCAGCTGTGCAGCCGTCGCCTCGGACCCGCACGCCGCCCATGGGTCACCATGCTCGGATAGTCGCGGGCCCCAGATCTGGGCAACAAAGGCTGACTACGTCAAGGGGCAAGGGCGGCATTTCCCCTTCTTCGCACAACCGCGCTTATCCGCATTGAATTCGGCAACGGAGAGGTGACTCACCCTTCCCTGCAGGCCCGGATTCAGGAATTAGGAGGAGCAAGCGACGGACGGAGCCTGACGCACAACCGGCCAAGCCGCCATGAGAGCCACAGAGCGCGGGGAGGCGTAACGGAGGAACACGTTTGACGAGAGCACGCCTGAGACATGAGGAGCCCCGGAGGCAGTCATCCTCGCGTCTCCAGGAGGAACGTGGTCCGGCTCCATCAACTCACCCGCGGGGAAGCTCTCCTGCCCGGCGCTCAAGACGATGTGAGATGTGGCACGGCCTCACGTGGTCCCCCGGCGCCTCCGTGAGCTACAGACGCCGGCCCCCGACCTAGGAGTCGAAGGAGGTCACGCCTTCGTCGATCTTCCATTCGTCCGACGGATCAACTTCTGTTGGCTGACCACTTGGGGTTGCGTAGGCGTAGTAGTGGCCATCATCACCCAAGAGCAGGAGGCGGTCTGGCTCCAGGCGATGCTCTCCCACGACGGCAAAGACATTGGTCATGGTCCCGAGTCCCCACGACGCCGGCAAGTCGGCGGGTCCGGCGCCCCGTTCTCCCGGTTTCGCGCGAATCGTGCCATCGCACACCGGAACGATCCTTGGGGCTACCCTCTCCCGTCT
>JALYMD010000491.1 GCA_030773875.1 Chloroflexota bacterium
GCTCGACGGTCCCGGTCACCCGCTCAAAACCGAGATCCATCGACCGCGCGAGGGCAAACGCAACAGCCCGTCCTCGCTCCGGCACGACGCGGCTCTCGGTTTCAACCCAGATCTCCGGCACCTCCGACGCGTGGACGAAGACTCGCTCCGCCGGCAGATCCCCTGGTTGCGGCGGCCCCTCCGCCAGGCGCGCCGATCCTAAATACACCCTCACCGTCATCGCCCAACCTCCCCGCCCCACCCCTCCAGCCGCTCTTTCCATCTTACTCCTTCGCTATCGCCTCCTCCTCCCCGTCTGCCCTGTCAACCGCCCTCCCCGGAGGAGTCACCGGACGGTACGTACAGCCGCACGACTTTGGGTCTGGATGCTTGCACAGGAATCGGTCCGACGGTTGCTAGCGCAGAGTTGAAAGCAGCCGGGTGAGGCCGTCTCCGACCCCGTTGGTCATCCGGTTGCAGTCTTCACATCCCGGACGCCCCGGTCTTGAAGCCAGGGGATGGCCGCGCCGAGGTCCGGCAAGATCACGTCCGGCGGCGTGGGGAACGCGAGATCGCGCGTGCGGGCGTGCGGAACACAGACGCATAGCATCCCTGCCGCCACAGCAGCCGCTACACCCGCCGGAGCGTCCTCAAACACCACGCAGCCCGCTGGCTCCACGCCAAGCCGCTCCGCCGCCAGGAGAAAGATGTCCGGTGCCGGCTTGCCGCGCTCCACCTCGTCGCCCGTCGCCTCCGCGTCGAACGCACCGACCAGTTCGATCTCTGCCAGGGTCAGGTCGGCGTGGTGACGGAGGCTGGACGTTGCCAGCGCCAACCTCAGCCCTGCCGATCGGCCGAAGGCAACGAGCGCCGCAGCCCCGGGGAGCGGCTGAAGGTTCCCACGCAATGCGGCAAGGCGCAGCTCATCTTGCACCTCAGCGATCTCGTCGACGCTCAGGTTCAGCGCGTAGGCCTCCTTGACGACCGCCGCGCCTTCACGCAGCCGCAACCCAAACATCCGCCCGAGAACATCCGCTCGCAGCGTTTGGCCGTGCAGCTGGAGGAAGTGCTGCCAGGCCCTCTCCGCGTATGGCTCGCTATCCACCAGGGTGCCGTCCATGTCAAAGATCAGGGCCTGGATCAGCGCGTGCAGCCGCTGTTCTTGGTCTGTCACGCGGCCCTCCGGATCGTGAGGGCGCGGGCCGGGTTATCAACGAGGAGCTGCCTCACCGTTATCGCGTCCAGTCCAGCCTCCATCAGCAGCAGCGAGAATCGCTCCAGGATGTATACCCAGCCCGGCTCCCCGCCATAGGCTCGCAGTAGCGACTTCCGCGCCAAATCTTGAGAAACCAGGAGTTGGTCGGCATGGCCGGCGTCGACCAGACACTTCAGCATCGCGGCCTTCGGCTCGTCCCGTCCATAGGCCGCCTTGGAGACCTGATCAAACGAGGCGAACGCGCCTGTCTCCAGCACCTGCCGCAGATACGCCTCGTCAAGCCGACGATCTAGATGCCCGACGATCACGCGCGACGGATCGACTCCCTCCTCCCTCAGGATCGCGATCTGCTCTAAAGCCATCGTGCCCTGCTCGGTATGGGTGGTGATGGGCGCCCCAGTTTCCAGGTGCGCCCGCGCCGCCGCCCGCAACGCCGTCTTCTCAATGTCCAGGATCGCGTCGAGGCTCGTGCCCGCCTTGACCACCCCTGCCTTGATCCCCGTTCCCTCGATTCCCTCCGTCAGTTCCCGCACGCTGACCGCAGCCACGTCGTCCACTCCCTTGCCCTCGATGTGGGGAGTTGCGTGCAGCGCCTTGTGGTGCCCCGTAACGACAATCAGATGAACAGGTGCGCGCTCCGCGATCCACGCCATCCCGCGAATGTCGCGGCCGTAGTCGGCCGTCGAGGCGTCCAGGAGAGCCCAGCCCCCCGCGGAATAAAAGTCCTCTAACTCAGCCAGGCTGGCGTGCGGATCGTCTAGCACCGCGTCTGGATCCTCCCCGGCCACTGCCTGTGGGTTGCACAGGACATGTTCGTGGTGAAGCGTGACGCCCAGCGCCCCAGGGTCAATGGGCCCCGTCACTGTCATGATGTGTGGCGTACCCAGATCAAACGGCTCCTCATCCAGGTCTTCCGGGTCGAAGGATTCTCCAGGATCGAGCCCGAACACCTCCCGTGCATCCTCCACCAAATCCTCCTCCCGTCACCCTGCTCGGCCCGTCAATCCCCCGGACGCCATCATCCTACTTGCCCTCAATGCCGCGGCGCTCTGATCTCTCACCCCCGTCCCCTTCGACCTCATCGGAAGGACGTGATGATCAGGACCAGGCCGCCGATAATCGCGTCATTACCAGGGCCGCGGCCGGTCAGAACATCATTCGCTCTCCCGTGATGTCTGGTGAAGCCGGCTACACTCCACAACCAACCACCTACTGTCCCGGCCGGGCACCATTGACGCACCCGACCCCGAATGATGAGGCGGTCACGCAGGGGGGGCGAGAGGAGCCACCGTGTTGGATCGTTCAACTGCCAGCCCACCTGAGGAAGGGACCAACGTCGGCACCTCGGATCCCACCGAGCCGCTGCCGGTGACAGTCCCGCCCGTGCCAAGCGGCGCCTCCGACCCCGGCAGGATGGAGCGTTCCAACCGCCGCTCTCCGGCATCCAGACTCGCCTTCCGTTTCTGTGTCGCGCTTGCTCTGGCCGTACTGGCGTTGGGCCAGCCTTACCCCGACAGTCTCGAAGACCACCTTAACTCGCTCCGCTCGC
>JALYMD010000492.1 GCA_030773875.1 Chloroflexota bacterium
GATCTCCCCGGCGCGGCGTCGTTTCGACCGACAGCGGTTGGGCTAGGCGTCGGTCTCGTCGGTCGGGTCGGTGCCCGCGTCAATCTCGACCCCGTCCTCGACCCCGTCGCCGTCAGTGTCGGCGAGGGTTGGATCCGTGCCGAGGTTCGCCTCCTCGGCCGCCGTGAGCCCATCGCCGTCCAGGTCGGCAGCCGTATCGTCATCGGTGGCCGGTTGGAAGAGGTAGACCGTCAGCGCGAGGTCCGGGTTGCTTTGGGACAGGGTGAACGGGCAGGTCTCCCCAGCCGCACAGTCCGCACCGACGACGCGGTAGATGTCAAAGCCTGCGGGCAGCTCGTCGACGACCAGGTTGTAGTCGCCGATGGGCAGATTGTCGAAGACGAAGCTCCCAGGCCCATTGGCAATCGCGTCGGCAAGGGTGAAGGGGGATCCGCCGTCGACGGGAACGACAGAGATGGCGTACCCCTCCGTAGCGGGATCGCAGAAGTCGCCGACAAGGGTGTCGGGGCGCTGCCCAACCGGGCAGGCGCGGACCGAGAGGGTGAGCGAGCCGACATCGCCTCGCGCGTTGTCACCGATCACGAACCACTGGCAGGTGATCTCGGCGCCGACCGCAACCTCGACCCCAACGGCATTGGGCTCGCCGATGCTGGACGCGAGTTGGGTGCCGTCGGCGTCCTGGCAGAAGGCCACCGAGGTCGCGAAGTCGCCGGGAATCCCGGACATGAGGGTGTAGGAGCCAGAGCCAAGATCCGCAAAGGCCAGGGAGCCGTCCTCGTCGGTGGTCTCCTCGACGGCGAACTCAGAAGCGTTCAGTGAGAGGGTGAAGGTTTGATCGGCCAGGGGATCCACGCAGTCCTCAGCGTAGTCATCCCCGGTGTACCCGGTCGGGCAGGTGAAGGCGGTCAGAGCCAGCGAGGAGGCCTGGGACGGGAAGAAGTAGATGCTCGCGTCGGCATCCGGGGCGTTGGCCCCGATGCTGATGGTGGCCGGATCGAGCACGTCGCCATTGGCGTCGACCAACAGGTAGGTGCTGTAGCGGTCGGGCAGCGTCGGCTCGGCAACGCCATAGGTCCCGTAGCTGAGACCGGTCCAGACATAGGTGCCTTCGTCCTCGCCGCTGTCATCGGCCTCAAGCAGGGAGTCGTCGGCCAGGATCAGGTTGAGGTTGTCACCCGCCGGGCCGGCCTCGCAGGCCGTGGCGTCAAAGTTCTGGGCAGTAGCGCCATCCGGGCAAAGGAAGGCCGTGATGGTGATCGAGCCGGTGGGCGGCGCTGGCGGCGCCAGGACTTCGGGTCCGATCACGGCGGCGACGAAGATCGCGCCCGTCTCCCCAACCGCGCTCAGCGTCAGGTCGCCCTCAAAGGTGGCGGCGTCCCCGGCGCTCACGGTTTCCGGGTCTTCGCCATCGGCCTCGACCTCTACCTCTCCGGCAATGACCATGACGAGGGCGGGGAAGCCGGTGTTCGCCAGGTCGGTCGACTCGTCGGGATCGAGCACGTCCCGGACCAGGTCCAGATCGCGATTGCCGTCAGGTGCGTTGAAGGCATCGCCAGCGAAGACTAGGTCGTCACCTCCTGCATCGTCGGCATTCTCAGCCGGGACCAGGGCGATGCGCTGGTAGGTGGTATTGGCGTCACCAAGGGCGGCGCGCTGCTGCTGGACGCCGTTCGGGACGAAGGTCGCTTCACCAGAGGCAAGTCGGGCCTGGGTGCCGAAGCTGAGATCGTTGACGACGATCGCCTCTTCGTCGGCGAGCGCGAAGCCGAGGGCACGCTCTTCGATCGGGGCATCCTCCTGGAGCTCCGCCGAGTCGGTGACGACCCGCCAGGCAATGGAGTTTGCCGGCATCCCGGAGACACCCTGCGCGATGACCTCGGCATGCCCCTCCGCAGGGGATGGGGCATCGGCGGCGAGCTGCTGCAGCACGGCCGCGCCAGCCGGTCCGCCCAGCACAAGAAGGGCGACGAACAAAGCCGTAAGAGCGGCGACGAAGCCGCTTCGCCGGCCGCCGCTCGCGACGGTAAGCCGTGCGCGCGGCGCACGGATGAGACGGGACATACCATCCTCCTTTGACACGCGATCTACCAGCGACCGGCCGCTGATGATTGGTTCCACGCGGCGTATCGTCACGCCACATCAGGGTCAACACAAGACCCAAGGTGCCGCATCACCTTGGGGTCC
>JALYMD010000493.1 GCA_030773875.1 Chloroflexota bacterium
CGCGCGAGCAGGTGGTAGGCGGTCCAGAGCCCGGTGAAGCCGGCCCCGAGAATGGCGACATCAACATCGACCGAACCATCGAGCGGCGGTCGCGGCGTGAGGTCATCACCCGACGTTTCGAGCCAGAAGCTATACGACCGGTAGTCCTTCACGCTGCCCCTCTCTCTGCTCCCACCCAACCCCACCCTCATCTCCTCGCGTGTTCGTCAGCATTATCCGGCAGGACGAACGTCAGTCGGCCGGGCAGGCGGCAACCACCGCACCGGCCGCTCGCGGATCCAGCCGCCCTACTGGGCGACAGGCCGAACCCCGAGGCGGCCCGCGCTGCTGCCACCATCCACAACGAGGGTGGTGCCTGTGACGTAGTCGGCAAGGGGCGACGCGAGCATGAGGATTGCGTTGGCAACATCCGCTGCTTGACCGGGACGACCCAGCGGATTCGCCGTCCGTGACGTCTCTTTGTAGGTGTCGCTCAGGTGGTGGCCGCCCTCCTCGACATCGATGTACCCGGGCAGGACGGCGTTGACCCGGATGCCGTGCTCGCCCAACTCAAGGGCCATGGCCTTGGTCAGCATCACGACGGCAGCTTTTGAGGCGCAGTAGTGGGCCCATCCCCAGGACGCGGCGTTGGCGGCGCCGGAGCTGAGGGTCAGGATCCGGCCGCCCTGGCCCCGCTTCACCATGAGGCGGGCAGCAGTCTGGCAGGTGAGGAAGATGCCCTTGAGGTTTATGTCGAGCACCTGGTCCCACTCCTCCTCAGTGATGTCGAGGAAGCAGGTGTTGGGGTAGACGCCGGCATTGGCGACGAGGACATCCGGCCCGTCGAGTGCCTCCGCTACCTCGGCGACCATCCGGCGCACGGCACTCGCGTCCCGCACGTCGGCCGGGACACCGTGGCAGATGATCCCCTGGGCGGCAAGGGCGGCACAGGCTCGCTCAACCCGGTCCTGCGTCAGGTCATTGAGACCGATCCGCGCCCCGGCGCGGCCAAACGCCTCGGCAATGGCGAAACCAAGGCCCGTTGCCGCTCCGGTGACCAGCACGGTCTGTCCGGCAAATCCAAACGCCGTTGACACCCGCTCTCCCTTACCGCGGCTGGAAGCCGCCATCGACGTTGATGGTCTGCCCGGTGATGTAGGACGCTTCCGGCGAGACGAGGAAACTCACGAGTGCGCCGACATCCTCCGCCTCCCCGTGTCGGCCGAGCGGGATGGCGGCGCGAGCCCGGTCGCGGATCGTCTCGAATGTCACGCCCTCCGCCTCAGCGCGGCGTCGGAGCGCGGCCCAGTGCATCTCCGTCGCCATCTGGCCGGGGCTGACGCAGTTGACCCGGATGCCGGTTGGCCCCAGTTCCCGGGCGAGCGCGTGAGTGAGCGCGACGATACCCGCCTTCGCAGCGCCGTAGGCCCCGGAGTTGGCGGGCGTGTCCTGCCCGAAGATCGAGCCGACCATCACGATCGCGCCGCACTGTGCGGGAATCATGGCCCGTGCCGCAGCCCGGCAGCAGAAGAACGTGCCGTCAAGGTTGACGGCAACGATCCGCCGGAACGCCTCATCGCTCATCTCCGCGATCGGCCCACCACCCCCGAGCCCGGCGTTCGCTACCATCACATCCAGGCGTTCAAACCGCGCCAGTGTGCCTAGCACCAGGCGATCCACCGCCGCCGAGTCCGCGACATCGCAGGGTTCGCCGCTCGCGCCAGCGCCGAGCGTCGCCGCCGCCGCGACCACCCCTGGATCGATATCGGCCAGAATCACCCGTGCCCCGTCGCGGTGGAGACGCTGCGCGATGCCCAACCCCAGCCCCCGCGCCGCGCCGGTCACGATCGCCACCTTGCCGGCGTGACGACCCGTCGTATCCGATCCCTCAGCCATGGT
Organism: Chloroflexota bacterium; assembly: GCA_030773875.1. The sequence continues at coordinate 1,879 of JALYMD010000493.1, forward strand.
CAGGCACGTTCCCCGCCGGCGGATCGGAACGTCTCGGCCGCCTGCTCCAGCGTCGAGAACTGGACCCCGGCACCCTCCTTCATATGCTCAATCAGTCGTTCCAGCATCAGCATCCGGTGCCCACGGCCGATGACCTGCGGGTGCATCGTGAGGGTGAAGACGCCGCCCGGGACATCACGGCACATGAAATCGAACTCCCCGCGCCAGATCTCCTCGA
>JALYMD010000494.1 GCA_030773875.1 Chloroflexota bacterium
CGATCAACCGGCTCAAGCAGCACCGGGCCATCGCTACCCGGTACGAGAAACTGGAGGAGACCTACCATGCCTTGCTCACCCTCGCTGCCATCCGGCTCTGGTTGCCCGTTTGAAGACACACCCTAGAGGGCAAGGGGGGTTGGTGAGCAAGTAGCAGCGTCGAAAGCGAGCCACCAGACCTATAATCCATCGATCCATGAAAAAGGAGGCTTAAGATGACACGGACAGTGAGCGCAACAGAGGTCCGCGTCCATTTCGGCGAGTTGATGCGGCGGGTGGTCGAGGGACAGGAGCCGGTGGTTGTCGAGCGGGGCGGCAAGCCGCAAGTGGTGGTGGTCTCAGTGGAGGAGTACGAGCGATTGCGGGGCGAAAGGATAGAGCGGGAAGACTGGTGGGAGCGGGCGAGGCGATCACGAGAGCGTGTCGCTCGAGAGTTGAACGGACGCCCGTTCCCGGACATTACCGAATTGATTCACGAGATGCGAGAAGAGCGGGATGCCCAAATCCTCGGCAATCTGCGTTGACGCGAACCTCGTTCTTAGGTTCGTCACCAAACAGGAGGACGAGGTCGTTACGAATCTCTGGCACCGGTGGCGCATTGAAGAGCGGTCATTTGTCGCGCCCATGCTCCTCCGATACGAGGTGACGAACGCGCTCCATCGACTCCCACGCGCGGGAACGTTGACAGATGCCGGGGCGCACGAAGCCCTTCGCTCAGCAGTTGACTTGCCGATCAATCTCCATACTGATGCCGAGTTGCACGACAGCGCCCTCGGCTTCGCCGCGCGATTCGACCTGCCGGCCGCCTACGACGCCCACTACCTGGCCTTGGCTGACCGGCTCGGCGTCGCGTTCTGGACCGCCGACCGCCGCCTGGCCCACACGGTTGGGCCTCATCTTCCCTGGGTGCGGCTCGCCGAGTAGTTCCCCGACCGCGCTGCCCTGCCCCTGGTCCTCATGGCCGGGAGCCGCGAGGATCCGCTGCGCATCCTCGGCGCTGTCCGGATCTCGCCCGGCTAATGGCGCTCCTCCGAGCTAGACTCCGAGGGTGGTGCGTCGGCTTGTATCCCGTGCGTCCCACCTCTGCTCGACTTCCCGACCCACTCGACTCCTCGACCCGTCCCCGGCTCAGTCCGCCACGACCTTCATCTCCGTCTCCTCGGGCACCGATGGCGCGGCGGCGAGGGTCGCCAGCGGGACCACCTTCCACATCTGGGCCAGCGTCTCGCCCCACCGCTCCAGCAGCACGGCGGTGTGGGCGCTGCGGGTGAGTAGGACGTGCCGCTCCAGCAGCGACCGCAGCGCCGCGGCATCCTCGGACGACGCGAGGCGCTCCAGCAGCACGGAGTCCGGGTTGATCCGGCCCTCGAACGCGCCTTCGGCGTCCAGGACGTAGGCCGTGCCGTTGGTCATCCCCGCGCCGAAGTTGCGCCCGGTCGGACCCAGCACGACCACCGTTCCCCCGGTCATGTACTCGCAGCCGTGATCCCCGACGCCCTCCACCACCGCGACCGCGCCCGAGTTGCGGACCGCAAACCGCTCCCCCGCCCGGCCCGCCACGTAGAGCGCGCCGCCGGTGGCGCCGTAGAGGATGGTGTTGCCGGCGATGACCTGCGGCCGGTCGAACCCGGCTTGGCGCGGTGGCCGCACCGCGATCTCGCCTCCGCTCATCCCCTTGGCGACGTAGTCGTTCGCCTCGCCTTCCAGCAGCAGGCGCATCCCCGCCACGGCGAACGCCCCGAAACTCTGCCCGGCGCTGCCGGTGAAGCGGCAGGTCACCCGCCCGGTCGGCAGGCCGGCGCCACGGCGGCTGGCGATCTCCCCGGCGAGCTTGGCCCCCACCGTCCGGTGCTCCGTCCGGATCGGAGTGACCGCGCCGACCGGGCGCCCGTCCTCCAACGCCGCGCCGGCTGCCCGCAGGATCCGAGCGTCCAGCGTCTCACCCACACGGTCGATGTCCAGGGACTTCTTTCGGTCCGCCTCCGGGGCCGGTGCGGCGAAGAGGCCGGTCAGGTCGAGCAGCGCGCCCCGCCCCGCGACCGTCTTGGTGGCGAGCAGGTCGGAGCGGCCGACCAACTCTTCCAGGGAGCGAGCACCCAGTGACGCGAGCAGTTCGCGTACGGACTCGGCCAGCCGCGTGAAGTAGGCAATCACCTGCTCGGGGGTCCCGGCGTATTTGGCCCGCAAGTCCTCCCGCTGGGTGGCGATGCCGGTCGGGCAGGAGTTGAGGTGGCACTGGCGGGCCATGTCGCAGCCGATCGCGACCAGGACCGATGTCCCGAACCCGAACTCCTCCGCCCCCAGCATCGCCGCCACGGCGACGTCCTCGGCCGTCTTCAGCCCCCCGTCCGTGCGGAGCCGGACGCGGGAGCGCAGCCCGTTCATCACCAGCGTCTGCTGCGTCTCCGCCAGGCCCAACTCCCAGGGGCAACCGGCATGCTTGATCGAGGCCAGCGGCGAGGCGCCGGTGCCTCCGGAGTGACCGCTGATCAGGATGTAGTCCGCCTGCGCCTTGGCCACCCCCGCCGCCACGGTGCCGACACCCGCCTCCGCCACGAGTTTGACCCCGATCTTGGCCCACGGGTTGACCTGCCGCAGGTCGTAGATCAGTTGGGCCAGATCCTCGATGCTGTAGATGTCGTGGTGCGGCGGCGGCGAGATCAGAGGCAGGCCCGGCACCGCGTAGCGCAGCCGGGCGATGAACGGCGTTACCTTGAAGCCGGGCAGTTGCCCACCCTCGCCCGGTTTCGACCCCTGGGAGATCTTGATCTCCAGTTCCTCCGCGCGGGACAGGTAGTTCGCGGTGACGCCGAACCGGCCGGAGGCGACCTGCTTCACCTTGGAGTGGGGCACGTCCTGCCCCGGCTCCTCGTACCAGTGGGGATCCTCGCCCCCCTCGCCGGAGTTGGAACGGGCGCCGAGGCGGTTCATCCCGATCGCCAGCGTCCGGTACGCCTCCGGGCTGAGCGCTCCCAGCGACATCGCCGTGACGACGAACCGCCGCACGATGGCGTCGATCGGCTCCACCTGTGCCAGCGGCACGGGAGCGCCGAGCGGGTTGAGCGCCATCAGGTCGCGCACCGCCGTCGGTGGCTGGGCATGGACACCGGCGTGATAGGCCGCGTAGTCGGCCGAGTCGCCGCTGTTGACCGCCTGCTGCAGCGCCGTGACCAGCGTCGGGTTGAAGGCGTGCGGCTCGCCGTCCTTGCGGTAGCGGACCAGGCCCAGGTCCGGCAGCTTCGCGGCCGGCGCCGCGTACGCTTCCTCGTGCCGGCGGCGCGCGTCCGCCTCGATCTCCGCCAGGCCGATCCCCCCGAGCCGGGACGGCGTGCCGGCGAAGTGACGGTCGATCAGCTCGCGCCCGAGGCCGATCGCCTCGAAGATCTGCGCCCCCCGGTAGCTCGTGGCGGTGGAGATCCCCATCTTGGCCGCCACCTTGAGTAGCCCGTTCTCCAGCGCCTGGACGTAGTTGCGCTTCAGGTCGCCCGGTGTCAATCCCTCGAAACCCTGCTGCCCGGCGAGGGCCGCGCTCGCGGTCAGGGCCAGGTACGGGTGCGCCGCCGCCGCCCCGTAGCCGATCAGCAGCGCGAAGCCGTGGATGTCCCAGACCTCGCCCGTGTCGGCGACAAGATCCACCTTCGTGCGCAGCCCCTTCCGGATCAGGTCGTGGTGGATCGCGCCCGTGGCCAGCAGCATCGGCACTGCGGCATGCCCCGCATCGACCCCGCGGTCGCTGAGAACCAGCACCCCGCTTCCGGCGCGGACCGCCGCCTCCGCCTCCGCCAGCAACCTGTCCAGCGCCGCCCCGAGCACGCCCTCGGGTGCATCCACGGCGAACAGGGTCGAGAGCTTCACCGTCCGCACCGGGCCGTCCCCGAGGCGTAGGATGGCTTCCAGCGCGCCCTCGGTGAGGACCACGCTGGGCAAGTGAATCAACGCCGCCTGGTCGGGGTCCTCGACCAGCGGGTTGCCGCGGGGGCCCAGAAAAGCGTCCAGAGCCATCACCTGGCGCTCCCGAAGGGAGTCGATCGCCGGATTGGTGACCTGGGCGAAGCGCTGCCGGAAATAGGCGGCCAGCGGGCGCGGCCGCTCCGAGAGCACCGCCAACGGCGCGTCGTCGCCCATCGACCAGGTGGGTTCCTTCGCCTCCCCGGCCATCGGCTGGACGATCAGGCGGATGTCCTCCGCCGAGTAGCCGAAGGCCCGCTGCACCGCCACGGTTGCGGTGTCCGCCGGCGCCCGCAGCGGGCGGCCGTTCAGCGCAACCGGGCCCTCCGCGGCCGGCGCGGGCGCGGTCTCCGCCGGTTCGACGATGTTCAGCCGGACGCGACCCTCCGCGAGCCAGTCGGCGTAGGGCGCGCCGGCAGCGATCTCCGCCTTGATCGCGTCGTTGCGCAGCACCAGATCGCGGTCGGTGTCCACCACCAGCATCTGCCCGGGACCGAGGCGCCCCTTCTCGATGATCTCCGCCTGATCGATCTCGACCGTGCCCGCCTCAGAGCCCGCCACCAGCAGGCCGTCGTGGGTCAGGGCGTAGCGGAGGGGGCGTAGCCCGTTGCGGTCCAGGGTCGCCCCGGCGCGGACGCCATCGCTGAAGGCCAGCGCGGCCGGGCCGTCCCACTGCTCCATCAGCCCGGCGTGGAAGTCGTAGAAGGCGCGCAGGTCGGCCGGCATCTCCGGCAACTGCTCCCACGGCTCCGGCACCAGCATCATCAGCGCGTGGGGCAGGGAGCGCCCGCCGTGGTAGAGCAGCTCCAGGGCATTGTCCAGGCTGAGCGAGTCGCTGCCGGACAGGCTGACCACCGGCTGCAGAGCCTCGCCGCCGACGCCGTCGGCGAAGGCGAGCCCCGGCGCCCGCGCCGTCATCCAGGCGCGGTTGCCCTGGACCGTGTTGATCTCCCCGTTGTGGGCCAGGAACCGGAACGGCTGCGCCAGGGCCCAGGTCGGGAAGGTGTTGGTGCTGTACCTCTGGTGGAAGAGCGCGATCGCGCTCTCGTAAGCGGGATCCCGCAGGTCGGGGTAAAAGCGATCCAGATCCTCCGGCAGCATGAACCCCTTGTAGATCACGGTGCGGGCAGAGCAGGAGACGACGAAGCACTCCCCCTCCCCGCCGGTCTCGGCGCCGCGCTCGAACGCCTTGCGCGCCAGCAGCAGGTCCCGCTCGAACGCCTCCGCGTCCCGCCCGTCTGGCTTCCGCACCAGAAGCTGGGCGATGCCGGGCCGGGTCGCCGCCGCCGTCGGTCCGAGGACACTCGGGTCGGTCGGCACCTCGCGCCAGCCGATCACCGCCAGCCCCTGGCCGGTCATCGCCGCTTCCAGAGACTTGTGGCACTGCCCGGCGCTCGCCTCGTCCCGGGGCAGGAACGTCATCGCCACGCCCACCTCGCCGGGCGCGGCGCCGGCGTGGCCGAGCCGGGCGAGATCTGGGGCAAGAAGCCCGTGGGGCACCTGGGTCAGCACCCCGGCGCCGTCCCCGGTCCGCGCGTCGGCCCCGACGCCCCCGCGGTGGGTGAGGTTGACCAGTCCCGCCAGGGCGCGCGACACGATCTCGTGGGACGCGCGACCGCGGACGTCGACCACCAGCCCGCCGCCGCACGCGTCGTGCTCGTAGGCGGGGTCGTAGAGCGGCGCGAGCCGCTGGGCGGACGCCGGGATCGGGTGAAACGGCCGCGGGTCGAGCATGGGCGCTCCTTCGGTAGACGGATCGTGGCGCTGCGGCAACC
>JALYMD010000495.1 GCA_030773875.1 Chloroflexota bacterium
TCTTGACGCGAGCCGAAACCTGCGTCTGCGACCTGATTGACGAGCTGGAACTGCCCCAGAGTCTGGTCTCCTACCACCTCGGCAAGCTCAAGAAGGCCGGGCTGGTGCGGACTCGGCGCGACGCCCAATGGATCTACTACTCGCTCGATCCCGACGCCTGGGCGCGGCTGGTCACGCCGCTTGCTGGGGTGGTCTCCCTCACATCGCTCCCTCCAGAGGCCGCCTACGGTGCCAGCCGCCGCTGTGATCTCGTGCTTCCCGACCCGGCCCGCGGTGCCTGCACCGACCCCGGGAACGAGGACTGCTGCTAGGCGTCCGCCAGCATTGATCCGTCGCTTTCGCATCGCTTGCCGTGTTGCATCTCGGGCAAGAACAGGGCTTCGCCGCCTCGTGTATATTAGTCAAGACTGATATAGTGGGTGGCGTGGGCGAGACGAGAATCGGACGACGAGAATCGGACGTTGGTCCGATTTCCGTCTCGTCGTTCGGCCGCGTCAATGCACAGGTGGAATTGTTCTGCTATGGCTGTACAGCTTGATCATGTTGGACCCGTCGCGGCCGCTCCGTCCGTTGTCAGGCCGCGGCTCTCGCCGATCGATCGCTTTCTGCCGCTCTGGATCTTCGCGGCGATGGCGCTGGGGGTCGGGTTGGGCCGCGCCTTTCCCGACCTCGGCGCTGCGCTGGACCGGGTCAAGATCGCTGGCGTCTCGCTTCCCATCGCCGCCGGGCTGCTCTGGATGATGTATCCGGTGCTGGCCAAGGTGCGTTACGAGTCCCTGGGTCGGTTCCGGGCGCAGGGCCGGCTGTTTGCCGCGTCGGTCCTCTTCAACTGGGTGCTGGGTCCGTTGCTCATGTTCGGGTTGGCCTGGCTCTTCCTGCCCGACCAGCCGCACTACCGCAACGGGCTAATCCTGATCGGCCTCGCCCGCTGCATCGCGATGGTCCTGATCTGGAACATGCTCGCCCGGGGCGACGGCGAGGCGGCGGCGGTGCTCGTCGCGCTCAACTCGCTCTTCCAGATCGCGATGTACTCCGTCCTCGGCTGGCTCTTCCTCACCGTCGTCCCCGGCTGGTTCGGTGCCGAGCAGACGGCAGTGGAGATCTCAATGTGGGAGATCGCCAAGAGCGTACTCATCTTTCTCGGTCTCCCCCTTGCCGCCGGGGCGGTCACCCGGCTGACGCTGGTGCGGGCGAAGGGCCGGGAGTGGTACGACCACACCTTGATGCCGCGGCTTGGGCCGACGGCGCTGCTGGGTCTGCTCTACACCATCGTCCTGATGTTCGCGATGCAGGGCGATCGGATCGTGGAGTTGCCGCTGGACGTGGTGCGGATTGCGCTCCCGCTGGCCGTCTACTTCGGCGTGATGTTCACCCTCGCCTTCGTCGTCTCCAAGCGGCTCGGCTTCGGCTACCCGGAGACGGCGGCTCTCTCTTTCACCGCGGCAGGCAACAACTTCGAGTTGGCGATCGCGGTTTCCGTCGGCGTCTTCGGGATCGCCTCGGGGGAGGCGCTGGCCGGCGTGGTCGGTCCCTTGATCGAGGTGCCGGCGCTGATCGGGCTCGTCTACGTCTCCCTGTGGCTCAAGCGCCGACTCTTCCCGGACGCGCCGGAGGCTACCGGTGCCAGCCCAGTCGTGCCCAATCGAGCCGCCTAACGCCCGCGCGCCGGACCCCGCCACGCCGAGGAGGCCATGTTGATGGACGGCTCGTTTGCCCAGGCGCCGAAGGACATGCCGGCGGTGATTGATCTCGTCCGGCGCGAAGCGCGGGAGGAGTGCCTGGACGATCGACTTCCGGCCCCGGTGCTGGATCGGTGCGTGCGCGACGCCGTGGCGGCGATGTGGGACAGCCGGATCAAGACGTTCGTGCCGCTGCTGGCCTTGCGCCGGGTGCGCGGTTGTATCCGAGCCGGCACCTGCGCCGGCGACGATTGGTAGGGGGCGGTATGGCCACGCGGATCGCCGTCTTCTCCGACCTGCACGGCAACAGCACCGCGGTGGAGGCAACCCTGGCCGCGATCGAGGCGGCGGCGCCGGACGCGGTCTACTGCCTGGGCGATCTGGTCGGCTACGGGGCCTGCCCGAACGAGACGATCGACCTGATCCGGGAGCGCGGGATCCCCACGATCATGGGCAACTACGACGACGGGGTCGGGTTCGACCGGGACGACTGCGGCTGCGCCTACAAGGACCCGGAGGAGGCCGCACGGGGCCAGGCCTCCCTCTTCTGGACACGGCGGCAGACCACGGCGGAGCACAAGGCTTACCTGCGGTTGCTGCCACCGGAGATCCGCTTCGAGGCGGAGGGCGTCCGGTTCCGCCTGGTCCACGGCAGCCCGCGGCGGATGAACGAGTACCTGTTTGAGGACCGCGATCCCCGCTCCCTGGAGCGTATTGCCGGGGCGGCCGACTGCGACGTGCTGGTCTTCGGACACACCCACAAGCCGTGGGTGCGGGAGATCGCCGGAGTGCTGATGGTCAACGAGGGGAGTGCCGGCAAGCCGAAGGACGGCGACCTGCGGGCGGCCTGGGCGCTCTTCACCCTCGCCGCCGGCAAACCGCCCGCGGTCGAGATCCTGCGCGTACCCTACGACGTGGCGGCGATGGCCGCCGTGATCCGGGCGGCCGAGGGGCTGCCCGACGACTTCGCGCGGGACATCGAGACCGGGGGAGTGGTGTGAGTTCCTTCACGGCGAGCGGCAAGCCGAAGCGGAGCATCGAGTCGTTGCGGGTGGAGCGGCGCTACCGCAACGTCATCACCCTGTTTCTTTCCGGCCAGCTCCCCAACTTCGACCACGAGCGGCACGTCCAGGTCGCCAACATCCTGCGCCACCTCCCTTACGGGCGCGAGTTGATGCACCTCGGCCTCCAGACCATGGCCTACCGCCACTTCGTGCCCGCCAAGTACAGCCGCGAGATCACCGACCGTTACTGGGACAGGCTCGAGGGCACGCTGCCCGACCCGGCGGTCTTTGCTGACCTGCTCGGCGGGGCGGAAGGCCGGCCGGATTGATCGGGAGGGACCCGCTACCCTGGTCGGCCGGGTCACCTCTCCCGGTCCCGGGGCCAGCACCGTCTCGGCGACCACGACCATCTCTCCCTCAAGACCCACCACTTCGTTGCCCCAGACCAGACCGGGCACGGGGCAGCCCGGGGCGACTACCTCGAGCCGCTGCAGGCGCAACG
>JALYMD010000496.1 GCA_030773875.1 Chloroflexota bacterium
CCCGAAATCCGTATTACACCAGCATTCCTGGTCTCCAGGGCACGGCACAACCTAACGAACCGCGTAGACTTGGTGCGGCACGGAATGACGCGTGAGGTGGCGGAGAGCGGCGTGGGACTGAGCGGCGAGGCGGACGGCATCCTGGAGACCCCCGAGCACGAGCGACGCCCCCGCGCCGGTTTTGCTCCGGCATCCCGCCCTACCGGTTCGGCGACCGTGACGCGGGGCCTCAACCCAGGGGCGCTCCTGCGGGCCCTGCGACCGCTCCAGTGGACCAAGAACGCCGTCGTCTTCGCCGCCCTCGTCTTCGATCGCAAGCTCTTCGAGGTCGGTCCCCTCCTCCACAGCCTGCTCGCCGCCGTCGCCTTCTGCTGCGTCTCCAGCGCCGTCTACCTGGTCAACGACCTCAAAGATGTCGACGCTGACCGGCTCCACCCTAAGAAGCGGTTCCGACCCATCGCCGCCGGAACCGTCACCCCCACCCAGGCGGCCGTGACCGCCGCCCTGCTCTTCGCCCTCGCCCTGGCCGGCGGGTTCGTGGACGGCCCCAAGTTCGTGGCCGTGATCGCCGCCTACGGTCTGCTGATGGCCGCCTATACGGCCGGGCTCAAAACGGTCGTGATCCTGGACGTCTTCGCGATCGCGGCCGGGTTCGTGCTGCGGGCGGCGGGGGGGGCGGTCGCCATCGACGTGCCGATCTCGCCCTGGCTCTACGTCTGCACGATGCTGCTCGCGCTCTTTATCGGCTTCGGCAAGCGCCGCAGCGAACTCTCCTCCCTGGCGGGAGCGGCCGCGGGGCACCGGGCCAACCTGGAGGCCTACTCGCTGCCACTGCTGGACCAGTTGATCGGGATCGTGGCGGCCTCGACGGTGATGGCCTACTCCCTCTACACCTTTGACGCGGCCACCGGAGCGCGCGGGGGTCGGGCGATGATGCTGACCATTCCGTTTGTGGTCTACGCGATCTTACGCTACCTCTATCTGGTCCACCGCCGTGACCTGGGTGGGAGTCCGGAGGCGCTGCTCTTCGCCGACTATCCGCTGCTCGGTGCCATTGCCGGTTGGGGCGTCACCAGCGTCGCCATCCTCTACCTCACCTGGTAACCGGGCTAGACGCGGCACGATGGGGCAGGGCATGAACCGGGTGGATGCTGAATCACTCGCCCGCGGCGGGCTGCTGGAGGCCCTCGGTATCGAGATTCGCGAACTCGCACCGGAGCGGGTTGTGGTAACCATGCCAATCACCGCCCGCCACCTTCAGCCCTTCGGCTTCCTCCACGGAGGCGCCAGCATCGCCCTGTCGGAGACCGCGGCCAGCCTCGGCGGTCTCCGCCATTGCCCTCCGGGACACGCGGCCTTCGGGCTCGAGATCAACGCCAACCACCTCCGGCCCAAACGCGCGGGAGCTCTCGTTGCCACAGGGGTTCCCCTCCACCTGGGTCGCACCACCCAGGTGTGGGACGTCAAGATCGCCGATGAGGACGAACGATTGGTCTGCGTCTCCCGCTGCACCCTGGCCGTCGTTCGTCTTGGTCCAACCAACGGCACCATTGACTCGCCCACGCCGGACTGAGCCGGTTCGGCGTTACCAGAGCGTCATTGACGCTAAGAACAGCTCTCGTAGGTCCGCTTCGCTGGCTGGGCGGGGAGAGAGCTTCGTGACGCGGTGCTGTGGCAGCGTGCCGGCCACTAGCGCGTCGACATCTTCCGGCCGGATGCCGACCGCTTGGAGTCCGTTCGGCATCCCGACCCGGCGCATCACGTCGATCAAGGCTCGGGCCAGCACCTCCCCGGCCTCATCGGGGCCGGCATCGCCCACGTCGGCGCCGAGCAGGCGGGCGGCGTGGAGGTGGCGCGCCGGATTCGTGGGACCGGTGAAACGGAAGACGGCCGGCGCGTTCAGGATCACCGACATCCCGTGGGGCACGATCGGGTGGTCTGCTGGGTAGCCGTCCGGCACGTACCCCCGGGCCAGCCCTGAGACGGGGTAGGACATCCCGTGCGGCAGGTGGACGCCCGCGTTGCCGAACCCAATCCCCGCGAAGGCCGCCGCGAGGAGCATCTGGCCCCGCGCTTCGTCGTCCGACGGGTCTGATACGGCGCGGACGAGGTGCTCGGCCACCAACTCGATCGCCCGCGCCGCCCAGACGTCGCTGACCGGGTTCGCGCCCTGGTAGGCGGGTCGGAGGCGCGGACTTGCCGGAGCCGGCCGCCGGTCGAACGGCAGCGCCGTGTAGGACTCCAGCGCGTGGCTGAGCAC
>JALYMD010000497.1 GCA_030773875.1 Chloroflexota bacterium
CTGCTGATGGCGGGCGCGGTGATGGTGACGGCGCCGGTGGTGCTTGCCTTCCTACTGGTCCAGCGTGCGTTTCTCCAGGAGTTCCGGGGGCAGGGCTGGCTGGGACGGTAGATGAGACACGTGACGAGATGCCTGACCGTGGAGCGCGGATTGTAGCGTCAAGGAGAAGGATGAATGGGAATCTTCGGACGGGTGGTGCTGACGGCGCTGGTGCTGGCCGGCTCCCTTGGCGTGACGGCCGGTTCGGCAGCTCGGGCTCAGAATGCCCAGGAGGTCACCTTTGCGTTCTGGGGTGACCCGGCGGAGGAGGATGCGTACACGAAGGTGATCGACGCGTTCAGCGAGGCGACGCCTGGCATCGAGGTCGACGCCTCCTACACTCCGGGACAGGGGGACTATCAGACGAAGATCTCTACGGACTTCGCGGCCGGCAACCCGCCGGATGTCTTCCTCATCAACTACCGGCGGTTCGGCCAGTACGCCGCCCGGGGGGCGCTGGAGCCGCTTGGGCCCCGGCTGCGGGCGAGCGAAGCCCTCGAGGAAGAGGAGTTCTACCCGATCGTGCTGGACGCCTTCCGCTACCGGGGCGAGGAACTGACCTGCATCCCGCAGAACGTTTCCAGCCTGGTGGTCTACTTCAACCAGGATCTCTTCGAGGCGGCAGGGGTGCCGCTGCCTGCCCCGGGATGGACCTGGGATGACTTCATCGCGGCGGCCAAGGCCCTCACCGTGGACGAGGACGGCGACGGGACCATTGACCAGCATGGCCTCGGGGTGGAGCCAAGCATGATCCGCTACGCCCCGTTCATCTGGGCCGCAGGAGGCGAGATCGTCGACGACCCGGACAACCCGACGAAGCTGACCATCGACACGCCGGAGGCAATCGCCGGCATCCAGTGGTTCATGGACCTGGGCATCCAGAACCACAACGTGGTGCCGACGGAAGCTGAGGTGCTGGCAGAAGATGACGAGAGCCGGTTCATGAACGGCACGACTGCGATGCTGCTCCAGAGCCGGCGGGTGGTGCCGACCCTGCGGGAGATCGACGACTTCACCTGGGATGTGGCGCCGCTGCCGGTCGGGTCGGCGGGACAGGTAGGCATCCTGCACAGCGATGCCTTCTGCATGGCCGCGGAGGCGGAGGACAAGGACGCCGCCTGGGCGTTCATCGAGTACGCGGTCGGACCGGAGGGTCAAACCGTGCTCGCTGAGACCGGTCGAACGGTCCCCTCACTCCGCAGCGTGGCGGAGTCGCCTGCATTCTTGGGCGCGGACCTGCTGCCCGGAGTGGAGGTACCGGGCGCGGCCCCGGCCAGCAGTGAAGTCTTCCTGGAGACGATCCCGCAGATTCGCCGCGTGCCTTCGATCTCGACTTGGCCGGAGGTGGAGGAAGCGTTCAACACCGCCTTTGGTCGGGCGTTCTACGAAGAGATCGACTTGGAAGGGGCCATCGATGTCGCCCAGAACCGGAGCGAGGAGGCATTCCAACGAGCGGCGGAGGAAGCATCCGCCGCTCGGCGCTGATTGCGGTCCGCGGGCCTGTCTCATCGGGAGGCAGAGGTCATCTAGAACCTTCGTGCCACGAGATCCAGGTGGATAGACGGGGCGATCGGAGGGTCGATGTCGTGGTGCCAGTCCTGGCAGCTCAACCACTGCATCAGGAAGGTGTCAACGCGGCGGACCTCCCCTTGGGCGTCACGCTTCTGAGGACGGCTCTTCGGAAACGGCTGACGATGGATTGAGCAGGCCGAGATCGAGCAACTGGCGGGCGAGGAAGGCGTTGTTGGCGGCGATTAGGCTGACGGTGTAGCTCGATGTGGCGCGGACAGCGGCAAAGCCGGGACTGCCAAGCTCCTCGGCCGGGCTTGTCCCGCGCTCGGCAGCGGCTTCCTCAGCCTCTTCCCGGAGGAGATCTTCGAGGTAGGCGGCCATCTGCTCCTCCGTCATGCCAAGGGTCTGGAGCGGTCCATCAGAAGCGGAACTCATTGGGCTAGTCTCCTGGTTGGTGGCGAATCGACGACTCCGGGGAAGCGCGGCCGGCGGATGGTAGCACGGCCGGGGTTTGGCTCCCTTTAGCTATGGGAGACGGGAGCCGAGCGGGGTTTTTTGGGTCGCGGGCGTCGTGCTATCCTGACGAGCAGTCCGCAAGTTCGTCACCGACGAGCGCCGAGCAGCGTCTAGCGGGCCCAGCGCGACGCAACCTTTGATGGTCCCTGCCGCCCGGCAGGGGAGGAGCGCGCGAGCCATGACCTACGTGATCGCGGAACCGTGCATCGGTGTCAAGGACGCCTCCTGCGTGGAGGTCTGTCCGGTCGACTGCATCCACTCCAACGACGACGCCGAGCAGTACTTCATCAACCCCGATGAGTGCATCGACTGCGGTGTTTGCGCCGAGGTCTGCCCGGTCGAGGCTATCTTCTTTGAGGACGACCTTCCCGAGCAGTGGGGCGCCTTCCAGGCCAAGAACAAGGGGTTTTACGACTAAGACCAGCGAAGATCCAGGACACCGAGAGCGGCGGGCTCCTGTAGGCCCGCCGCTTCTGTTTTCCCCCCATCCCAGCACCCCGAGCCACAAGGCAGTGCCCAGCCTCTCGCCGCCTATCTCCAGATCCGGCCCAAGCGTTTGAGTTCGTGGCAATCGCGCTTCGTCTGGGTTGCTTGGATGCGAGGCCAACAAGCCGTAGCGACGTACCGATAACTCGGTCACCCAGGAGACCACCCGCCCTGGCCAATGACCGCATGACCGGCAGGTACGTATTTCTCGGGCCTCCGTCATTCTCCCGATGCGCTGAACCAAATCCCGGCATACCGTGGTCGTGCCGTCGAGCGGCGGCCGGGATTCAAAGCGAGAGCGCCGCGCGAACGCGCGGGACGGAGCAGAGCAATGGATGGACAACGATTCGACGCCATCACCAAGCGAGTGGCTGTGACGCCGTCGCGTCGACAGGTCCTTCGGGGACTGGTGGGCGTCGTGGTGGCGGGGACGGCTGGACTGTTCCAGGTGAAGGAGGCCGTGGCCGCGCCCCACTGGGGTGATTTCTCCTATGGTGACTGTTGTGGGTTCTGGGACGACCAGAGCGGGCGGGGATACCGCACCTACTCGGCCATCCTATGGGGCATCCCCTGGGGTCAGTCGTGGGAGGAGACATGCGCGGTCACCCCGGCGGACTTCACAGACAAACATGGCACTCCCCAGCACTTCGACCGCCCGACATGGTGCGAGAACAACTTCTGGAACGAGTGGGGGCACTTCCACGTGTGGGATGGCACATGCGACGGTGGCCCGCGCTGCCTCAGGGTTGGCGGCGGCTGGTGATGACCACGGCGAGATTGCGTCAGGTGCCCCATCGCTCCAAGGGCTGACACGCGCCCGTCTGCCCGGTCCAGGAGTCCTGACGGGCTAAGACAAGACCGGTCGTGACATCTGCATCTAGACCACCCCTGATCCTGGTGGGTGGAGGCCGATCTAGAAACCCTGGAGCGTTCAACTCAGAGTTATCCCAAGACGATCGCTGCCAACTTTGCTTAGGCGGTGCCCTTCCACCGTACGAGGAGGGAATCTCGTTCACCTGTGTCTCCCTGCCACGGCAAGCGCTTTGCGAATAGCGAGTTAGAGGGTCCCTGGGGGGACCAGCGACCGCAGGCACGCAGGAGTGCGCACAGGGGGCCGAGATGAAGATGAAGATCCGCAACCAGCTGACTTCGCAGGTATGCCCGCCGTCGCAGGGACGCAGGGCTGACATTGGGCTTTTGGCTTTCCGGGCGGCGACGGGAGGGCTGCTTGCCGGCCACGGGGCGCAGAAGCTGTTCGGCGCATTTGGCGGACACGGGCTGGAGGGAACGGCCGGCTGGCTCGAGTCGCTCGGGTTGCGGCCGGGCAAGGCGTGGGCGACTCTCGCCGGTCTCTCTGAGTTTGGCGGCGGGGCGCTGACCACCCTCGGGCTTGGTGGTCCCTTGGGACCGATTGCCCTCCAGGGGGCAATGGCGACGGCGGCCCGCAAGGCGCACTGGAACAAGCCGATTTGGGTGACCGAAGGCGGTGCAGAGCTGCCAATGCTCTACTCGGCCACTGGGATCGCCCTCGCGCTGACGGGCCCGGGCCGCTACTCGCTGGACCGGGCGCTGGGGGTGCGGGTGCCTGCCGCGCTCTCGGCCTTGGCTGCTGCCGGCGTGGTCACCGGGGTGCTGCTGGCAGAACGGCGATCGGCGTCAGCCCAGGAGGCGCAGCCGGAGGCCGGAGAAGCGGTCATGACCGGCCCAGAAGGGGGCGAGGACACGATGATGTCGGCGGAGCCGACCGGGCTGGCCGCGGAGGGGCTTGAGGACCGGGTGATCGGTGCGCCGGCGAATGAGGGAGCGGCGTGGACGGAAGGAGCACCGGCGTTCGAGGACGCGATCCCGAGCAGCGATCTCGCTGACGCTCAGGTTCGTAACCCGGAGATGGGCGAGGGGGCGTAGCCTTCTCGCGGCTCCGAACGCCCCTGCCGCCGGGTTCTCCAGGGAGCACCGTTCCGGCAACAGGCTCGTGTGGCATCAGTGCGGCTGAGAGTTCTCCCCCGACACGACATTGGACCTCTGAACCTCCCACTGCCGCTCGGCCGGACCGGCATCCACCACGCGACGGGCGGGCGATCGATTGAACAGGGGAAGACATGGGGAGGGGCGCTGGCCGGCGCCCCTCCCCCTTCCTTTCACGCAGTTTGCCGGCGGACCCTCGCGATCATTGGGCAACAGCCGGTCGTGGATCACGACGTTGGAGCAGGGGAGGGCGCACCGGTCGCCAGGACCTGGTGAGCTAGCCGGATCCGGTTGCTTACCGTGCCAGCTCCGACCCACGCCGCTCGGCGGGGCTCACCGATGATGCCTTTGCCGCCAAGCCGGTGCCGATCCCGAGGGACAACACCAACAGCGCCGCGACCGCCTGCATTGCCTTCTTCACGCGTTTGTCTCCTTCTGATGTGCATGCCGGGTGAATCTGTGTCCCCGCCGACGTGGGGAGATGGACCCAGAATGGAGCTACGGCGTCACGGAAGTGTGGCGTGGGAGTGACAAAGCGACGGCAAAGGTGCTCCGAAAAGATCACGAGCGAACGGACCCGAGACGCCCCAAGGCAGACCTGCCGGTTCTGAGGAGTGTCGTCACCTTGGCGGTCGCCGTGGGTGCGGAGGAAGCGATCACAGGGGTGAACCTGGAGGAAGCCGGCCCGTTCACGACCGCAATGCCCTTCTCCGACCTGGCCAGCCACCACCCGAACTGCCGGACGGGAGCCAGTCACGTAAGGTGGAGCACCGACGAGGTGGGCGTAGATGTGGGCATCGTCGACGGCGGAGTGGATCTGACCCTAACGGCTCACCTTGCGGATGGCGAACCGCGCCGCCTCCATTTCTCTCGAACAAGCCTCAGCCGTGACAAGGTTCAGGCGTTCGTCGCTTCCTGCGGGAGCGTGGCGCGCCAGAGAGCGTCACCAGTGACGAAGTAGAGTGTCCCGTTCGCCTCGTCGACGACGAGGTCCTGAACATCCGCCAGGGGGTTGGTGCCCGGTGCTCCAGCGGTGGAGGAGGGAAGCAGAAGCTGACGAATACCATCGCCGCCACGGCGCACCTGGATGATCCGACCGCCTCCTTCGCCCCCCCCATCAACGATGTAGAGAGCCTGGGTGTCGGGTCCGCCGTAGAGTGCGACCGGCTGGCGGAGCGGTGGCGTCACACCTGGGGTAAGGGTTGCCTCCAACTCGCCCCGGTAGAAGGAGAGGACGCGCCCGTCGGCCAGCAGGACATGGATCCTACTGTCTACCACCAAGTCGCGCGCGGTCATGAGATCGAGGTGGAACCCGGGCTCGACCCCCTCCTCCGGCTTGGCCCCTTCCGAGCCGGTGAACATCAGGATCTGACCCGCCCGGCGGTCGAGTAAATAGAAGCTGCCCTCGAACGCGCCGGACGGTCCAACGCCCCACGCGCTGCCACCACGAGGCCAGCCCATGGGTCGCCGCTTCCAGGCGCCGGTGACGTCCATTGCGTAGAGATGTCCGCCATCCGTGACCGTGGCTCCAGTCGCGTCCCAGGCTCCGTCGTGCAGGTCACCAACCGTGGTGTTCCCCACCTTGGCGCCGGGGGCGAGGAGCTGGACGAGCCGGTCGCCGG
>JALYMD010000498.1 GCA_030773875.1 Chloroflexota bacterium
CTGCCGACAAACTGACGCTCCGGCACGTCTGGGCTGAGCATGACGTAGTGGTCGAAGGTGCCCTCATCCTCGTCGGGCAGGTAGAGCTTGGTGTCGTCGGCCGCACCGCGGAAGGTCGTCTCGAACCGAGCGGTCTCAAATGCCGCCCCCATCGCCTCAGCGACGAGTTCCGCGAAGCGGCGGCTCTCGTCGGAGATGGGGCGGTCCTTGACCCACCAGGTTTCGTAGCCATTCAGGTAGGTGTTCGCGGCTCCGTTGACGTGGACCGACATCAGGAGATCGGCGCCAGCGTCGTTGCAGATGTTGACCCGGGCCTGCAGCTCGTCGAGATTGCTGACCGTCTCGCCCTGCTCCGGGTCGATCCGGCCGTCGCCATTGACGTCGTCTCCAGTCTCGCCGTCGCCGTTGACGTCCTGATTGTCCGGATTGACCTCCGTGTCGGTGCGGCGGGTCAAGACGACGCCGATCCCGCGCTGCTTGAGCCGTGCTTCCAGTTCGAGAGACTGGGCCAGGACCATGTCCTTCTCGTAGGTCAAGATTTCGGTCTCGTCCTTGCTGAGGCGAACGTTGCCCCAGTCGATTCCACCGTGGCCGACGTCAAGGCAGACCAACGGGGCATCAGCCGAGGCGACCGCCGGCGTAGCAGGGGCGGTAGGGACTGCCGTGGGCGAAACTATGGGGGTGGGCTCGGTCGACGGAGGTGGCGCTGTGGGGACAGGAGCGGAGGTGGGGGCGGCCACCTGCGCAGCATTGTCGTCACGGAAACGTCCGAGACCGGAGACGAACAGCGACACCGTGAGGGCGAGAATGAGCGCGGTGCCGAGGATCGTGCCGCCTAGGAGCAGGCGTTCGCCGGCGCGGCGGTCGGATCGCATCAACCGTCGCTTCTCCCGTAAGTTGTGCCGCGTCCCATCCCGCAGACCTCGCCCGACGGTGGGCGATGCCAGGCAATCGGTCAGATGACACGGCGATTTGTGACCCTAACGATAGCACACGCGGCAGGAGGGGATGAACGTACACCTTGGGGGTGGATGGGAAGTGGGGTGCTGGCGGCCGGGTGCCTCACGCTACCGGCCTGACACCACGGCTCACTCCTGTTGGGAAGCCGTGGCGCCAGCGGTTGAGCAGGACCAAGCTATGGGACCGGTGCGGCAAGGCGGCCTTTGACGAGGAAGACCATGTCGACGAGCTGCGCCTCAAGGTCGTTCACGCTCTAGGCTCTGGTCCGCGCATGGTCAGGACTTCCGTTTCCTTGGGCTGAGTTGTCCCTGCTGTTCCCGGGCCGGCGCATCATGCGGAACCGGCCCTGGTCGTTCCAGATCCACATTCCTGGTCGCGGGACGATGCCGTCATTCCACCGCTTCCGGGGGTAGACTTTTGGACAACGAAGCACCTGGTGTGGATCGGCGGGACCAGCCGAGCCCGCGGTGGGGTGATGGTATCCCCGCGGGGAGATCGCCTGGAGGTTTCGCGTGACCGACGCTCACGGCTACCCCCGCCCGCAGCTCCGGCGGGCGTGCTGGACCAATCTCAATGGGGAGTGGGAGTTCGCCCTGGACTCGGACGGGCGGTGGACGCGGCCGGCGGATGTCGTCTGGGATGCCACCATCGTGGTGCCTTTCGCTCCTGAGACTGCCGCGAGTGGTATCGGAGATACGGGGCTTCACCGGGCGGTCTGGTATCAGCGACTGTTCGACGCCCCGTCGCTCGCGCCCGGTGAGCGTCTCTTGCTCCACTTCGGCGCGGTGGACTACGCCGCCACGGCTTGGATCAACGGGATGGCCGCCGGTCGCCACGAGGGAGGCTATACCCCCTTCTCGCTTGACATCACAGCCATGTTGTCCGGCTCTGGTCCTCAGCGCCTCGTGGTCTGCGCGGAGGATGACCCAGCCGACCTTGCGAAGCCACGAGGTAAGCAGGACTGGCACCGGGAGCCGCACTCGATCTGGTACCCACGCACGACCGGCATTTGGCAGACGGTGTGGCTGGAGTGCGTGCCAGAGACCTGTATCAAAACGCTGCGCTGGACTTCCAGCCTTGAGGCCTGGGACCTTGGGGTGGAGGGGATCCTGGATGGGGTCATCCGGGACGATCTGCGCTTGGATGTCCAGTTGAGCGTCGGCGAGGGGCGGGACCGCAAGGTCCTAGCGGACGACAGGTACGCCGTGATCGCCGGCGAGGTCCACCGC
>JALYMD010000499.1 GCA_030773875.1 Chloroflexota bacterium
TAGACGATGGTGGGGAACTGATTGGTCGTGGTGTGCTCGACCTCGGTCATGATGTAGACCAGGTCGAAGACTTGAAGGGAATGGATGACGGCGACCACCACCAGAAAGAAGGTGGTGGGCGTCAGGAGGGGGAGGGTAATGTCGCGGAACTGCCGCCATCGCCCCGCGCCGTCAAGTTGGGCCGCTTCATAGTAGTCGCGCGGGATGTTCTGGAGCCCGGCCAGAAAGATGATCATGTCGTAACCGACACCGCTCCAGAGCAGCACGATCACGACGGCCATGAGAGCCGTATTGGGATTGGACAGCCAGGCCGGTCGTGGGAGCCCGAGTTGTCCAAGCGCGTAGTTGATCGGCCCGTAGCTCGGATCGTAGAGCCACTTCCAGACCGTGCCTGTCGCGACGGGCATGGTCAACACTGGGATGAAGAAGATGGTGCGGTAAAAGGCACGAAACCGGATCTGAGAGTTGAGCGCGATCGCCAGGGCGAGCGAGAAGGCGATGCGGAGCACGACGTGGGGCACGGAGAGGACCGCCGTGTTACGGAGCGCCTGCTGGAACGCCGTGTCACTGAGCAGGCGAGCATAGTTATCGAGCCCGACCCAGTTCGGCGACGCCAGGACGTTCCAGTCCGTGAAGCTCAAGCCGAGGGACACGATTAAGGCAAAGAGGAAGAAGACGGCGAACCCAAGCATCATCGGGCCGATGAGCAGGTAGCCCCACAACGCCTGCGTTCGTGCCTGACGCCTTGGCCCGGCGCGCCCGCGCGCCCGCGCCTCGTTCGCTACAGGTGCAATCGCCATCACGCTCACCCCGACGAGTTGCCGGGATACACCCGGCAACTCGCACGTGACCTCGCTCGAGCCGCCCGCCCCTCGCGCTGTCTCTCCCTGCCTACTGCGGCTTGAGGGCGTCGTTGACGGCCTCAGCGGCGCGTTGACAGACCTCGTCCTGGGGGATGCCCCCACTCCAGGCTTCGACGATGACGTCGTTGAGGTTCGATTCCCACTCCGCGCCCGTTGGAGCAGTCGGGTAGGGAACTGAGTAATCGACCGCGTCGAGGAAGACCTGGAGGTCCATCTCGGGGACGGCCGCCTTCCACGTTTCCTGGAGGCCATTCATCGCCGGGATCACTGTAGCCGTCTCGGCCAGAATCTCCTCGGCCTCCTGACTACCCAGGAATTTGGCGAATTCCAGCGCCTCGCACTGGTGTGGGCTGCCGGCCCAGACGACGTTTGCGAGCCCGTGGATGACCGAGGCTTGCTCCTTGCCCCGCGGCAGCGGCGCCACCGCAATCGCCGGGTTGGCCTCGTGAAGCCGTCCCGCGTGCCACGATCCGCCGGGCATCATCGCGATCAGTCCGGCGGGGAAGAGGGTTTGGTACGGGTTGTTTCCCTGCTGCGTGGCAACATCCGGCGACAGGTTGTTGGTGATGATGTCGGTCAGGAACCGGAGCGCCTCGCAGGACTCGGGCTCGGCGAGGCGCGCCTGGGTGCCTTCCTCGTTGAGGATCTGCCCGCCGTTCTGGTAGACGAAGTTGTAGAGATTCTGCTGGGCGCTGAGGGTGGAACCGTAGCCGAACTGGCCGCGCTCCGCATTGGTCAGCTTTTCGGCGGCGCTGCGCAGATCTTCCCAGGTCCACTCGGCGGTCGGGTACTCCACCTCGGCCGCGTCGAAGAGATCTTTGTTGTAGTAGAGGCCGATCGTGTCGAAGTCGCGGGGCACGCCGTACAGCTTGTCCTCAAAGGTATAGAGGTCGATGAGCGACTGGGGGTAGGCGGCGGGATCGACGCCGCCCTCGCCGGTGATGGTGGAAAGGTCTGCCAGTGCCCCCTGGGAGGCGTAGGCGCCGAAGTTG
The DNA here is from genome assembly GCA_030773875.1 of Chloroflexota bacterium. Next base: position 1,856 of record JALYMD010000499.1, read on the forward strand.
GGGCCGTTCATCCAGAAGACATCGTTCGTGGAACCACCGGCGATCCCGGTCTGCAGCTTGGTGAAGTAGTCGGCGAACGGGACGACCTGGGGCTCGACCTTGATGTTGGGATGCTGCTTGCGGAACGCCTCGATCTGGGCCTCGACGGCCGGCCGCTGTTCGGCATTCCAGAAGCCGTACGTGATCGTGACGTCTTCGCCGGAGCACCCAGCACTCTGTTGCGCGGTAGCCGCTCCAACTCGATGGGCGCCACGGGCGCCAAGGATCCCAGCGGCACTAAGCGCGGCAGCGCCGGTCGCTCCACGGCGTAGCAGTGCGCGCCGGTCAATCCGCTTGTCCATCACCCGGGACAACTG
>JALYMD010000500.1 GCA_030773875.1 Chloroflexota bacterium
GGGATCTCCAGTTGCAGGAGGAGGACCGCACAATCAGCAATCACGTCCCTGGCGGCATCAAGCTCTGCTGCTCTGAGATTGCCTGCTGCGGCCGGGACAATAATTGAGGCGTAGTCGCCGTCTCCCCCCGTAAGCACCGTGCTTGCACCGGTGGGCAACAGGTGGTCAATCGACACGTGGGAGGTGTCAACGCCCTTCGCGTTTAAACCCTCCCGTAGCTGTCTGCCGAAAAGATCATGCCCGACCCGGGCAATCAAGGCGGTAGCAGCGCCAGCTTGGGCGGCCGCCACCGCCTGGTTGCCCCCCTTCCCGCCGGGATGGATCTCAAACCGGTGGCCCGGCAAGGTCTCACCCTTCGAGGGCAAGCGCCCGGACGAGGCGACAAAGTCTGTGTGGACGCTGCCGACTACGACAACATCAGGGTTCACCGGCTATCCCACCCGCCCGGGAGCACTGGCGCTGCTTAGGAGACGCTGAACCGCAATAGCGTCGTGCCGTGCCTGGACCTCCGTGAGCGCAGCAAGGTCGAGGCGATCCAGCTCGGCTTCAAGCTCCAGCACGGTCGCGATATTTGCCTCGCATTCGGCCACGGGGTCCTCGCGGACGGGAAAGGTATCGAAGTACATGGTCTGGTCGTACCCGAACCGGCGGAGACATCCGAGTAACTCGAGGGTGGCCGAGCGGTGTACGGTGGCTACGGCAAGGCCGTCGTCCGCCTGCCCATAGCCATCGTTCAGATGGACGCCGAACAACTTGCCCATGCTGAGCGCCAGTGTGGCCGCCGCGGGTGGGTGCTCACCGGCCATCAGGCTGTGGCAGACGTCGAGGGTGACGCCGAAGTTAGGAAGGGCGACATCTCGCGTCGCCAGCAACGCCTCGCCTATCGATCGGATCAGTGCGAAGCGGCGCGGGTCCACCGGCTTGTACTCCACGCTGACCCGGACCGAGGGATCGTGCTGGGCCACCCGGCGAAATCCCTCCACCTCGTCGGCCCAGAGCCGAGCGTAGTCAACTTGAAATGGGTAGTCGAAGCCGTCGTCGGCCATCCAGAGAATCACATGTTGAGCCCCCAAAGCCGCCGCCCGCTCGACCGCCTCCTTGGCCAAATCGATGGCCCGCTCCCGTACTGCTGCCTCCGGGCTGGTGAACGCCCCTCGCGCGAACTCGGGTCCCTCGTATCGGAGATTCAGCGCGCTGGTCCGTAGGCCGGACCGTGCCACCGCATCCGCAAGCTGGACATCTGTTTGGGCGAGGAAGTGCTGGGGGTAATTGAATTCCACGGCCGTCAGGCCTCGGACCCTGGACGCGGCCTGAAGGAGTGACGGCGTATCTGGACGAGACGCGATGCTCTTAAAGGAGTTGAGCCGCGTTGCAAAGAGGTACGGCGCGGCACGGTTTCTGATCGGCCAACTTGGCGCCGTCATGACTGTCCACGGATAGAACGCGTCCTTAGGAGATCGTCCGACACTAACATCTCCGTGACTGCAGCGACGACACGGGCGCCCTCCTTCGGCAGTGACGGGCCACCCTGACGTCAGTTGACACGCACCCGACCGGCTGCATACTAGCAACCGCTCTCGGAACGTGTCCAAGACTTGGGGCTTGCCCTGCAGCGGCCAACACGGTCCGACGAATGGGGGTTTTCGACGACACCCCACGCGAACGATCGGTGAAGCTCGACAGGGTCATGGGTGAGCAGCCGCCTCGGAGCGCGGTCGTCGACGCAAACGAGAAGGAGTGGTCGCGTGTCTCACAACCAGGACGGAGTGCTGCGGCGGCCGGTCTCGCGGCGGACGGTCGTGAAGGGTGCTACGGGCGCCGCCGCGGCGTTCTGCGCGACGGGCATTGCCGGCAAGTCGTATCAGCGTGCCTTCACGGCACAAGCCCAGATCGACCGGGCCGCCCTATTGGCCGAGACGGATCCGGAGCGGGCCGGCGAACTGGCGTTGATCACGACCAAAAAGGACGCATTCAAAGGACAAACCGTCCGCTTCCAGGGTCTGAGCAACGCCAATTTCCACGTGAACGTCTTTCGGCCGTTCAGCCGCGCCTGGGAAGAAGCCACCGGCGCCAAGGTAGAGTGGATCGAGGTCACTCAGGCGGACAGCTACTCCAAGATGTTCCAGGCCATCAGCACCAACACCGTCAACTTCGATGTCCTGGAGGGGAGCGGCGGCTGGGAAGGCGACCTGCTCGGCGGCGGTCACTGCCTCGCCATGCCCGATGCCGTCAAGAACGACCCCAACTACGCATTCGAAGACATCGTCTCCTACCTCAAGGGTCCGACCCGGACGTGGGACGGCGTGACGTATGGCGCGTCGATCGACGGCGACATGCACCACTTCAACTACCGCAAGGACGTCTTCACCAATGCCGACCTCGCCGCGGAGTGGACTGCCTCCGGCGGTGCGGGGGAGTGGGGACCGCCGAAGACGTGGCAGCAGGTCCAAGCCTACTCCAAGTTCCTGGCCGGCAAAGAAGCTGACGGGGAGCCGCTCTACGGCATCCTCGACTCCATGGCGCGCTCCGGTGGCGTCGGTCAGTACTTCCTAAATAGCCGCGCTAGCGCCTACGGCAAGCACCCCGACGACCCGGCCTTCTTTTTCGACCCGGACATGACGCCCCGGATCAACAACCCTGCCTTCGTCCGTGCCCTCCAGGACATGATCGATGCGCTACCGGCCGCTCCGCCGGATCAGGAGAACGCCGACCTGCTCAAGAACCTCGGCAACTTCCTGGCCGGCACCGGGACGATGGCACACTGGTGGGCCGATATCGGTTCCAACGTCTACACCAGTCCGGACAGCATCGTGCAGGGCAAGGTCGGCTACGACATGCTCCCAGCGTCGGACGACGTGTACAACTCGAAGACCAAGCAGTTCGAGACGTTGTCCTCCGGGCCCAATCAGGCGCCGTACCTTGCCTTCCTTGGCTGGGGCCTTTATGTGATGAAGGGCAGTGAGGCTGCCGGGGTCAGCGAAGCGGCCTGGGATCTTGTTTCCCATCTCACGGCTAAGGATGCCTCACTCTGGATGAACATCCATCCCTCAGGCATGAACCCCTGGCGCGAGAGCCACTTCAATGCCGATGACTGGGTGGTGACCGGGTTCCCGAAGGAGGAGGCCCAGCAGTACCTCGACTCCATCAGGAATTCCTACAACCACCCGAACCGCATCGTCGACCTCCGGATCCCCG
>JALYMD010000501.1 GCA_030773875.1 Chloroflexota bacterium
CGATTCGATCGGAGAGCGCCCCAAACACGATGAAGAAGGGGGTCGCCATCGCCAGCGCGACGACCAAGATCAGGTTCGTGTCGAATGAGGAGACGCCACCCAACTTGGGGTTTTGCAGCCAGAAGAGAGCGTAGAACTGACCGCAGTACCAGACCACCGCTTGCCCAGCCGCCGCGCCCCAGAGCACTGTCAGCACCGTTTGCCACTTCGACCAGGTGCCGAAACTCTCAGTGATCGGGGCGGCCGTGGTGCGGCCGCTCGACTTGAGCTGGGCGAAGAGCGGCGACTCCTGCAGCCGCAGGCGGATGAAGAGTGAGATCCCGACCAGCAGGATCGAAAGGAGGAACGGCACCCGCCAGCCCCACGATTCGAATCTGGTCTGCCCGAGGATCTCCTGTGTCGTCAGGATCACGAGCAACGAGAGAAAGAGGCCAAGCGTGGCAGTGGTCTGGATGAAACTGGTGTAGTAACCCCGCCGGTTGTCCGGCACGTGCTCGGCGATGTAGACGGCGGCGCCGCCATACTCGCCTCCCAGGGCCAGTCCCTGCAGCAAGCGCAGGAGCACCAGGATGAGGGGGGCGACGAAGCCGATCGTGCCGTAGCCCGGCAGCAAGCCAATGACGAAGGTGGCCCCGCCCATGATCAGGAGCGTCACCAGAAAAGCGTACTTGCGGCCGACGAGGTCGCCGATGCGACCGAAGAAGAGAGCGCCGAACGGCCGGGCGGCGAAGCCGGCAGCAAAGGTCGCCAGCACCGACAGCGCTGCGAGCGTCTCGTTGCCCGGAGGAAAGAACTTGCCGGCCAGGATCAGGGCCAGGCTGCCGAAGATGTAAAAGTCGTACCACTCGATCATCGTGCCGACCGCCGAGGCTCCGATGACCTGCCAGACGTTGGCCCCTCCGAGTCGGTCGAACTCCTCGCCCGCACGCTCATCGCCGCCTGTAGGCACGGCCCGAACCGCCATGGTCCCACCCCCCTTACCGCGACGGAACGACCGGGGACCGGGCCAGCCGTGCCCCGGTAGGCCGCGCAACATCGCTCGTCCCGCCGCCTATCCTATCACCCACATTTCACCCACGTTAGCCCGGTTTCCGCACCGACCAATCGCCGGCCAACCTCCTCAAGTGGAGATCAGCCGTTTCGAGAACTGCAATGGAGGGACCCGCAGCGACGTGATCGGTTGACCTGTGAGGATGGTCGTGGCCGTAACGCCGTACCTGGATGACCCTGGTGAGGAAGGCGCGCGTCAGCGTGCGGAGCCGGGATGCCGCTCAGGGCTGTGGGTCGCTTCTCGCCGCTATCCCGTACCGGGACGCCGGGCGTAGCGGCGGACAAGCTCGACCATTCCGCGGTGGAAGTCGCCGTTCGAGACCACGCGGGCGACGCCAGCCGCTTTGGCGGCGCGGAGGCCTTCGACATCCATGTGCGAGCCGAAGACGAGGAGGGGGGTGCCAGCGCCGGCCGGCGCCGTCAGCAACCGGATGCGCTCCCAATCGACGCCAGCACTCATATCGATGACTCCAAGCACCGCCGGCGGCTCCGCGCTGGCGACCCTCTCGGCGAATGCGGGTGAATCCGGCGCAAAGCTGACGCGATACCCGAGCCCCCGCAGGCTGTTTCCGATCCGGACGCCGAAGAAGAGGTCTCGGTTGAGCACGACGATCTCCTCGAGATCGGGCGGCTGGGAATCTGTCTCCGCGTCCGGCGACGACGGCGGCATGAGAACCTCCTCGCGTAGATCAGTGCAGTCCAAGGATAGCCTGGTCAGTCGGTTTTGCATTCGACCGACTGCTCGTGGCAGGCGGCGCGGTATGCGTGTGACCGATGCGATCGCCACATGATTGCTGCTCGGGTCCACTATCTGACCCGATCCCGGCAGGAATCACCAATTCAGCGAGTCGGTTCGGGTCCTTGACACTTCCGTGACAATTTTGCCGCACTCATGCCGGATACTGCGCATAACGCGCAAGGATGAGCAGAAGTGGCCCGGGCGACTCTCCATTCGCCGTCCTCGGTGGAGTCGCGCCCCGCCCATCTCCCTCCCCAACACCGACCCGAACAACGTTTGGCAAACTACTTGACAACCGGTGAGGCAGTCCCTAGGATAACGACGTTCGGAAAAAGGAACATCGTTCGAGTTTCTAGACTCGTCGCCATGGGCACGGCTTGGGAAAGGAGTCGCGGATGACGTCGTTGCTGTCGACCGGGGGATTAGCTCGGATGAGCGCCCGGCGGCCCTGGACCGTGGTTGGTGCCTGGGTGCTGACGTTGGTGCTCTCCGGGTTTGCCGCCGCCTTCTTGTTGGGTGGGGCCCTGACCTCGGAGATCACGTTCACGAACGATCCGGAGTCGGTTCGCGGCTTTGACCTGATCGACGAGCGGATGACCGTCACCGATCCTGAAACGGGTCAGACGTCCATGAACGCGGAGCCGATTACTGAGACGGTGATCGTCCGCTCTGAAAAGACAACCGTTGACGACCCGGCCTTCCAAACGTTGGTGCAGGGGACCGTAGATGCCATTCGCGCCGTTCCCGGCATCGCGGGCGCTCAGAGCTTCCTCGACGCCGGCGGTGCGAATGCCCCAGGCGCAGCGGGTCTGATCTCCCCCGACCGTCATGCCACGCTGATCCCCGTCGCCTTCGCTGGCGACCTGGAAGAGGCCGAGAGCCGCTTCCACGGGTACATGGAGACCGTGGCCTCGCAGCGCGCGGACGGATTCCAGGTGCTGACCGTCGGCACGTTGAGCGTTGACGAGGAGTTCAACGCCATTGCCGAGTCGGACTTGCAGGCGGCCGAGGCCGTTGGGCTGCCGGTCGCGCTGCTGATTCTGGTGGTCGTCTTCGGGGCGCTGGTCGCCGCTGGGATCCCGATCGCCTTGGCGCTGATGTCGATCGCCGTGGCTGTCGGACTGACGGCGCTGATCGGCCAGATCTTCGAGTTGTCTTTCTTTGTCGTCAACATGATCACCATGATCGGTCTCGCGGTCGGCATCGACTATGCGCTCTTCATCGTCGAGCGCTACCGCGAGGAGCGGCGACGCGGCGCTGCCAAGCACGACGTGATCGAGACCGCCGGTGCGACCGCCAGCAAGGCCGTTCTCTTCTCAGGCATCACAGTGGTTCTCGCTCTCACGGGCATGCTGCTGATTCCGACCACCATCTTTCTCAGCCTCGGTCTCGGGGCCATCTTGGTGGTGATCGTGGCGGTCCTGGCGACGCTGACCCTCATTCCGGCCATGCTGAGCCTGCTTGGAGACCGGATCGACTGGCCCCGCCGGCGTCGCTACGACGCCGCGACCGCCGCCGCGCAGGCTGCCGCCGACCACGAGACGTATCACGGCGGCTTCTGGGGACGGACCACGCGTGTGGTGATGGCGCGGCCCGCCCTCTTCGCCACGCTAGCAGTGGTACTCCTCGGCGGGCTCTCGCTGCCCTACTTTGGGCTTGAGCGCGGCCAGGCTGGTATCGCTACGCTCCCCAACAGTGACGTCAAGACCGCCTTCACCGTCCTGCAGCGCGATTTTGCCGCCGGGCGCCTAAACCCGGTCGAGATTGTGGTCAACGGTCAGCAGAACAACCCCGCGGTGGCATCAGCCGTTCAGCAGTTGACCAGCACGCTCGAGCAGGATCCGAACATCGGCGCCGGGGCGGTCCAGACGACCTGGAATGACGCGGGGGATCTGGCACTCGTCAAGGCCACCCTGAAGATGGATGGAAACGCCCCGGAAGCGTTTGCCATGATCGAGCGGCTGCGGAACGAGGTCGTGCCGGAGACGTTTG
>JALYMD010000502.1 GCA_030773875.1 Chloroflexota bacterium
CAGCAGGAGGCGCGCCTCACCGGAGCCGCCGATCAGGGGAAGGCCCTCGACACGGCTCATCACTCGCCACGGCGTGTCAGCACCCCGCGTCGCATCCACGCTCCCGGCCGTCTCCACGTCGCGTGCCTCCCCCCATCGTTCAGCTCAAGGCGAGGCCGTGCCGGCGACCCGCCCCGTCACGACGCCTCGGGTCACTCCCCGTGTTCCGGCCCCGTCACGGACAACGGGATCTCCTGCACCGCGTGCATGCCGTACCCCCTGGCGTTCCAGGGAAGCATCTCCGGCTGGGTGTTGCCGGCCTCATCGGTCGCGCGGGATCGCAGCCGCACCTGCCCCGGCGTTGCCGTCCACGGGTGCTCGAACCGCACCCAGGAGCGCGGCCCCGCCGCCCGAACGATCCGCGCCTCCTCGTAGGTAGCGCCGCCGTTGGCGCTGACCTCCACCCGCGCAATCCCGCCCCGCCCCGACCAGGCGTAGCCGACGATCGTCTGTCGCCCTTCGGCCACGGGCGTCTCCGCACCCGGCGCGACGATCACCGACTTGACGCCCATCTCCCGCACCGGTCCCAAGGCGGTTCCATCCGCGTCGTAGAAGACGTAGCTGTCGGTGTTCCACGGGCCGCCGAACGGCCGGTCGATCACCTCCAGACCGACCAGCCACTTGGTGGAGGCGATGCCGCCCCAGCCCGGCACCAGCAACCGCACCGGTCCGCCGTGGGGTAGCGGCAGCGGCTCCCCGTTCATCTCCCAGGCCAGCAGCGTGTCCGGATCGAGCGCCACGGGAAGCGGCAGCCCCCGCTGCATCCCCGCGAAATCGCCCCCCTGGGAAACGATCTCCACCGCTTCGGTCCGGACCCCGGCGCGCCCGAGCACCGCCGCGAGAGAGACACCTCCCCAGGTCGCGTTGCCGACCGCGTCGTCCTGCCAGGATGTGCCCTCCGCGGTCGGGACGAACCGGCTACGGCTGTTCCCCGAGCACTCCAGGAACGCCGTCAGGGTGCGCCTGGGCATCGCCTGGATGTCCGCTAGCGAGAGGGTCAGTTCCCGCTCGACCAGCCCGCCGACGCGCAGCCGCCACGTCTCCGGGGCGATGATCGGGGTCGGCCCGTTGGAGCGGACAAAGAAGCGGTCGTTCGGCACGGTCAGCCCGTCCAGGTCCGCCAGCAACTCCGGCGGCGTGCCGAGGTTGGTCGTCCCATACGGAGTCAGGCGCGGGTCCTTGCCGCTGAACGCCGCAGGCACCTCGTTGGAGGATGTCTCGTCTCCGGGATCAACCCGCACCGCCGTCGCTTCGCCGATCTGGTTGCCGTCCACTGCCACCGGTCCTTTCCGTCCCGCCCCGTCGCGTGCCCGGGTGAATCAACGTTGGGGGCTGCCACGTGACCCGAGTGTACCGCCCAGCGGCACGTCGCTTCAGTCCCCTTCGGAGGGGTCGGGGCAGCGACGGGCCACCACGTGCCGCGCCAATCCGGCCAGGTCTGGCAGGATCTCCACGGCTGCCTCCGGAAGCGCCGCGCCCACCAGCCCGGCGACGATCTCCGCCTGGGATGGGTCAATCTCCAGCCCCAGCGCCCCGTCAGGCGCGAGGAAGCGGGGCGCGTCGTCGATCAGGCGGCGGATTAGATCGAGCCCGTCCGCCCCGCCATCGAGGGCGAGGACGGGTTCCGGGCGCAGATCAGCGTTCGCCTCCACCTGATCCGCACGCAGGTAGGGCAGGTTCGCCAGCAGCAGATCGACCGGACCTCCGCACCACGTCATCAGGTCACCGCGCACGAAGCAGACCCGATCACGTACACCGTGCCGGTCTCGATTCTCCTTCGCCACCGCCAGTGCCGCCGGGGAGATATCCGCGCCGATGATCCCGCCATCCCAGGCCAGCGGTAGGTGCGCGTCGACCGCCACCGCGATCGCACCGCTCCCGGTCCCAACATCCAGAACCGTCCCCGTTGGGCGCTCCGTCAGCCACTCCAGAGCCCACTCGACGAGCAGTTCCGTCTCCGGGCGCGGCACTAGCACGCCGGGCCCCACCGCGAAGTCCAGGCCCATGAACTCTCGCACGCCGGTCAGGTACGCGACCGGCTCTCCCGCCACGCGCTGCGCTACTAGGTCTTCAAAGGCAGTCTGCGCTGTCACGGGGAGCGGATCCCGTAGTCGCAAGAAGAGGCCCGTCCGATCCAACCCCAGAACGTGGCGCAGCAGCACCTCCGCATCGAGGCGCGGTGTCTCCCGGCCGGCTCCTTCGAGCCGGGCACTTGCGGCGCTTAACGCTTCGGCAATGGTTCGTTCCGACACGGTGTCGAACTCCGCACGGTTGGCATCGTCTTGGCCGTCCAGCCCGGCCCGACGCGGCATCATTTGGGCAAGATACCCCAGAACCCACGAAGTGCCCGGAACAGTGGCACCAGTCGACCTTGGCACGGCGGCGTTCGTCGCTATGATGGGGCCAGGGGCGGTCAAGGGTCTGCCCGCGTCTCAACCACGGATCCTCGGAGGGAGCGACCATGTGTTCACCGCAG
>JALYMD010000503.1 GCA_030773875.1 Chloroflexota bacterium
CTTCACGCACTGGATTCGGCTGCACTGGATCAACGAACCGCTCCTCGCACTCCTCCTTGGCGTGCTCATCGGCCCCGAGGGTCTGGCGTGGCTCGACCTGGCCAAGTACGGAGAGGAGTCAGCGATCCTTGAGGTGACAGCCCGGTTCACCCTCGCGGTTGCGCTCGTCAGCGTCGGCCTCGAACTGCGGGGCTACCTCACCGGGGCCTGGCGGTCCCTAACTGTGCTGGTTCTTGCTGGGATGGCACTGACGTGGGGCATCAGCAGCCTGCTCGTGGGGTGGATCCTGGGGCTTGATCCGTTGCCGGCCATCTTGATTGGTGCCGTGCTGGCGCCAATCGACCCGATCCTCACCGCAGCCATCACGACCGGCCGGGTCGCGAGCGACAACGTGCCAGAGCGAATCCGACATCTTCTCAACGCCGATTCCGCAGCGAGGCATGGGCTGGGCCTCATGTTTGTCCTGCTGCCGGCGCTCCTGATCACCAAGTCGGACGCAGAGGCATGGACCGAGTGGCTGAGCTACACACTGCTGTGGAAGGGACTGGTGGCGGTGATCGTCGGGGGACTGATCGGGTACGTGGTGGGCCGCCTTCATGCTTGGAGCACCTCGAGAAGGCTCGATGAAACGGCAACCGGCCCCCTGATGCCGATCTTCTACACCCTTGCGCTCCTGGTCGTGTCGGGGGTGGAACTGATGGACAGCGACGGACTCCTGGCGGTGCTCGTCGCCGGGGTCACCTTCGCCTGGTCGCGCACCGGCGAGGAGAAGGGGGAGGGCCTGGAGCGAGAGCAGCGACAGTATCAACACGTGCTCAAGCAGGTGCTTCAAGTACCAGTCTTCGCGCTCCTGGGTGTGGCACTACCCTGGGCGGGGTGGAAAGAGCTGGGGTGGCCGGCGTTGGGCCTCGTGCTCGCCATCCTGCTGCTACGACGCATCCCGTCTCTGCTGCTCCTAAAGCCGCTCATCAGCGACGTCCGGCGATGGGATGAGGCGCTGTTCGTTGGCTGGTTCGGACCGATCGGGGTGGGGGCGCTCTACTTTGCCGCCGTCGCGCACAAGGAGACGCAGCTGGAGCAGGTCTGGTCCGTTGGGACGCTGCTCATCGCGGCGACCGTCGTCGCCCACGATGTCACGGCGACGCCGTTGAGCCAGTGGCTCGCCCGCCGCGAGGCCACTCAATCATCCATGGACAACGGGTGAAGCCCCAAAGGGAAAGGTCATGGGGTCAGTCCACGCCTTATCTCTATCACCTTGCACGGAGGGTCACAAAGGAACCTCCCATCCGCACCGAACAGCAGGAGCCGACAGGCAGAGGGCAGGTCCCAGGAGACGCGGCGCCAGGAGGCTAGACCACTCGGCGTCCAGTCAGGAGCTGGTAGATCAGGATTACCAGGGCAACGACCAAGAGCAGGTGGATAAGGTTCCCTGCCAGGTCGGCAAGGAGACCGATCAGCCAGACGACCAGGACGATCGCGAGCAGCGCCCAGACAATGCCAGCCATGAACCAACTCCATCATTAGACGGTGAGGACCGCAGCGAATTACAGGAACTGCCGGAATCCCGCACAGGCTGTGCCGTCGGCCCTCCATGCCCTCCGATCGCGAAGCGCACGGCGGAAATGGGAGCGGACACTGGAACATCGTGGCAAGCGAAGACGGCATTGGGAAGCGTCATTTTCGACGATACAAGACGATACAAAAGGTCTATTCGTGGGCCGTGGACCCGAGACAAGCAGGGCGTGTCCCGCCAAGGGGAAGGCCGGCGACAGCAAAATTGGGCGCCATGGCGCACGTAGACTCAATTACCGGCGGGCAAGCTCTCTGCGCCAGGATGCCAACGCCATGGGGAGCGTCTCACCGTGGCTGAATGGTCCGGCTACACCGCCCCCATGAGGGCAACGGAAAGGGGACAAGGACCATTCGTATCGAGACGGCCCTGCTCAGGTTCCTGGCAGCGCTCCCGCTTGTGCGTGGGCTGGTGCTCACCTCGGTCGTCGTGGTCGCCACTAGCCGGGGGGAAGTGACGACACCCTGACCCCCCGTTACCGGCTCAGAACGGTGACGCTGACGACGATGATGTCAATGGCACCGGCACCCTGTCGAACACCGCCACCGGGACCACCGCCGACGCAGGTTGGGATAGCAAGTCTGGTCTGCTCGCCTCGGCGGGCGTGGATCGCCACGGTGGGCGCGGCCTACGCCGTACGGCGGCAACTCGCCTAGCATTCTCACCCGCGCTCCTCCGCGTGCTGACTCGTCAGCACGTCTGGTCGAGGGGGAGGTGGCT
>JALYMD010000504.1 GCA_030773875.1 Chloroflexota bacterium
ATGCGGTCTTCGCCTGTCGCAGACTCGTTGCCTGGTTCGGCCGGAGGTGCCCCATGAGCGACCAGAACGTCCTCGAAGCGCCGCGCGGGTGGGAGGACTTGCGGCCGACGGTCCGCGAGATCCTGAGCCATCTGTGTGAAGGGGAACACCGGGCGGTCGGCGCGGTGCTGGAGTGGTGCGAGGCCCGCGGGGACTGCTGCTACGCCGTGGTGTGCCCAGGCTGCTCGGTCCAGTACCTGGTCGACGAGGAGGATCTCGCCGAGTTGCGGCGCTGGACCGACGCGGCGGGGAACCCGCTGGTGTGTGGCGTCCGCTGGGAGTAGCCTGCCCCAGTCACCTCGGTGCCGTGCGCAATCAATCCACAGCCCTAACGTGTTCGGGCGACTGCCACGGGACCTACCTGAAGATCTCCGCCACCGGGAGCCGGAACCCCGGCAGCACATTGCCGCCATCAAGGTCGTCCTCCCCACTGAGGACGCGTGGTGGCTGACTTTGCGCGTGGACGGTGATGGTTCTTAGCCTCGGCTCGACCACCCACACCATCTGCACGCCCGCGGAGAGGTAGATCCTGACCTTCTCCGCGAGGTCATGGGGCCGATCAGATGGAGAAACCACCTCGACAGCGAGATCCGGGGCCAGTGACAGGAAGCCGACCCGCTGCTCGGCGGGTGGGAGGCGAGCAATCCGAATGAAGGCAACATCGGGGGAGAGCACGGTATCCGGGTTTCGTCGCAGAACGAATCCTGTGTCCGCCCCGTAGGTCTTACCCAGACGGCGCTCGACGACGTGATTGGCGATGCGGCGGGCAAGTTCCATCCCGATCTCGCCGTGTTGGCCCCCCGCTGGCGCCATGCGATGCAGCTCTCCCCGGATTAGGTCGTAGCGATGGTCATCGTCGCCGAGTGCCCAGAGGTCCTCGACCGTTGCCATTCGGGTCATGGCCATTGTTGCTTGCTCCCTCCGCCGGTTGACCGTGGTCGATCTGCTTCGATGCCCTATCGGAAGACCTCTCTCACAGGCAGTCGAAACCCGGGCAGTACGTCCCTGCCGTCGAGGTCGTCCCCCTCGTTGAGGGTGCGCGGTGCTTGCCCTGAGCAATGGACCGTGATGGTCCGCGGGCGTGGCTCAATGAAGAGGACCATCCGCACCCCGGCCGCGAGGTAGATCCGCACCTTCTCGGCAACGTCGCTTGGCCGCTCGCTGGGCGAGATCACCTCCACAACGAGGTCCGGTGCGAGTTCGAGGAAGCCGATTCGCTGGTCGCGCGGCGGCAACCGATCGGCGCGGACGAAGGCGACATCCGGCGCAAGCAGGGTATCCGGTTGTCTGGCGAGGATGAACCCGGTGTCGGCACCGAACACGGTGCCCAGGTTACGCGAGCGCGCGTGCATCAAGAGCAAGGCACCGATCATCATCCCGATCTCGCCGTGTTCACCCCCCGCTGGCGCCATGCGCTGCAGTTCTCCCCGGATTAGGTCGTACCGGTGGCCGTCGTCGCCGAGTGCCCAGAGATCCTCAGCGGTCAGGAGGTGGGTGGTGGCCATGGTCGGCTGCTCCTCTGCCGGAACCCGTAGGAAGCCGTCCTCAGTGCGCGGGAGAAAAGGGCGACGCTGCCTCCAATCGTAGCATCGGCCTGGGGCTCGGTTCTTCAGGTGGCACCGGCTGGTCGAACGCTACAGGCCGCCCCTCGCTATACTCTGGCGGCGGAACCAGCGAGTCGCGGAGCGGGGGAGAGGTGGACGTCACCACGGTCGTCGTGACCCTCATCATCGTGCTTGGTCTTGGCGGAGGCGGGGCCTACCTGTTGCACGACTTCGGGCGCCAGATCTTGTCGCGCGACGCGACCGGGCTGAGCGAGGCGTTCCGGGTGCGGGAGGACGCCGATCTGGAGCGCCTCCGCAGCGAACTGCGGGCGGCGGTGACCGAGGCCGAGGGGCAGCTCGACCGCCTGCGGCAGCGCGGCGCGGAGCTTGAGGCGCTGGTCGCTGGCGGCCGAGAGCGACTGGCCATCGCCGACCAGGTGGCGACAAGGACCCAGGTGTCTCCTGCTGCACCGATGAAGCACGAACCGGCGCCGGTGGAGACGATTCCCAACGGTGCCGGCACCGTCCTGCTGGAACGGCGCGCGGAGGTGCTGACCGAACTGTATGCCCGGCTGGCGCGGGTGGAGGCGGCACTTGCGGCTCTCACCAATCCCATCTTGTTGCCAGGGGAGCCGTATGTGGTGCCGGAGGCATTCTTGCCCGAGGCCCTAAAGTGGGAGAACTGGAAGGAGGTCGGTGATAGCGCCTTCGCCCTCGGAGGTTACTTCAATCAGCACCGTCTCCAACTCGACGCCGCTACGAGTGCCGTCGTCACGGAGTGCGTGACCACGTTGCGCACCGCTTTGACCCAGTCCGTCTACCCCAATCTCCAAGCAAACCCGACTCCGGAGCAGGCCGAGACCCTGCGCGCCGGCTTGGAGCAGATTGCCGCGGCCCTCCCCGCCGCCCGAGGTTGCCTGGAAGCTGGCTACCGCGAGTTGGCGGGTACGTCCTCCTAGCCGCAGTGATGCTGGGAAGCGAGTTGATTGGTTCGGGTCAGGCTAGGCTGGTCTCTTGTCGTCTTGGGTCATACATCAGCACAGCGGTAGCGCGGTGAGATGGATGCAGACAGCGTGGCGATCGGACTAAGGAATGACTTGGAGTCGGTCCCCACTGTCTTGCAGCTGGCTTCACCAGCCCCGGACCGAGGAGGAAGGCGCGCGGAGCGGCCTCAATGACATCGGAAAATCTTGGGTGTTGGAAACCAATGGGCCAAAAACAGAACCGCCGGAACCGAATGCGGGAGGATGGAGTCCCGCGGTCCGGTCCGGCGGCTCGGCGGCCTCAGGAGGGAAGCTCTGAGGTGTACGTACGGTAGGGCTTGCGGCGCGTCCTGTCAAGCCCTCCTGGTCTGGCCCAAGTGGCGCGGCTAGGTGACCCGCGCCGCTTCCTGTTCGTGCACGTCAACCTGCTGCCCGTAGCGCTCCATCAGCGCCGTCACCGACACGCCGTGGATTACCACCGACACGGCGACCGTCGTCAGCGTCAGAGCGATGAGTTGCCGCCCCACCGGCTCCTCAAGTCCGTGCGCGACCGCGTAGGACAGGTAGTAGACCGAGCCGATGCCCCGGATGCCGAACCAGGAGATGAGACCGCGCTGCCCCCAGGACGTCGCTGAACCAAGCAACCCGACCACGACCGCCGCTGGCCGGATTGCCAGGAAGAGCAGGGGCACGAACCAGAGCGCGGCCGGGGGCAGGTCCCGCAGTGACAGCATGCCCCCAACCAGCACCACGACCGTCACTTCCCCGATTCGCTCCAGTTGCTCGTTGAACCCCAGCACCGCCCGCGCCATGTAGGCCGGCGCCGTCTCCGGCTTGGTCGCCACCTCTTCTTCCTTCCCTGTCACCGCGGCCTGCGCCACCGCCGCGTCCGGCTCCTCGGCGCCTCCGTTCGCTTCGGCCGCCCGCTGCTCAATCCGGCGCAGCGCCAGTCCGGCGGCGAAGACGGCCAGGAACCCGTAGGAGTGAGCCAACAACGCGACCCCGTAGGAGAGGGCAATCAGCCCCAACGCCAGGAAGTCGTCCAGCCCGACGGCCTCCTTGTGTTTGCGACGCAGGTAGAGGACCAGCTCGCCGATCAGGGTGCCGAGCACCCCCCCGATGACCAAACCGCCGATCACACTCCAGACCACGTCCACCGTCACCCAGCGCCAGCCGCCGTCACCCAGATCGTGTAGGCCGAGCAGTCCGAGCCCGAGCATCACAAAGGGGAAGGCCGTGCCGTCGTTCAACCCCGCCTCGCCGGTTAGCGAGAAGCGCAGCCGGTCCTGATCTCCTGCTTCGGTAACCTGGACATCGGACGCCAGGACCGGATCGGTCGGGGCGAGGATCGCGCCGAGGAGAATCGCGGCTCCAGGCTCCAGACCGAGCCCGATGACCCCCGCCACGGCGATCAGCCCGACGGTGACGGTCATTGAGCCGAACGCCAGCCGCAACGGTAGCCTCCAGCGGGCGTCCGTCCAGGCGACGCGGAGCTTGAGGCCGGCGGTGAACAGCGAGACGACGACCGCGACCTCGGTGAGGCGCTCTAGCAGCACCGCCCCGTCTAGCGGGTCGAGGTTGAAGAGCCCTGCCCCTCGCGGTCCCAACGCGAAGCCGACCGCCAGGTAGAGCAGCGAGGTGGTCAGCGGCAGCCGCCGCAGCACCGAGCCACCGAGCGCCATCAGGATCAGCAATGCCCCAACGACGACATACCAGATCGTGAAAATCATCCTGCTGCCATCCTGCTGCCATCCCGCGTGCCATCGGCGTGCCAGTTGACGGACGTGCCCTGGTCACCAGGCCCCTCCGCTCGCACCGCACAGCCCCCGCGGGGCGGCCGGGCTCGGCACGATCGTGCTCTGCTTCGCGGGGGCGGCACGCACGACCTGTACCCCTTTCCCTGAGTCTGCCGCACCGAGGCTACACTGCTCGTCATGGCGCCCTGGAACCGGGTCAACGGCGGTAACGTGCTAGGATTGCCGGTCGAAGGGGGCGCGGCCGGATCGGCACGTGCCCTGACGCCCCGCCCGATGGAGGGCACGACTCCCGGCGGAACGTGGGCGATGTGACGAAGGCGCCGCAATGGCCCCGAACCCGGCGGCGCGGCTGGATCCCACCAGCCAGGAGGACCCCACCACATGACCAGTTCGCTCGCAACCGCGACCCCGCTCCCTAAGCCGGAAGGGCTGGAGGGCGTCGTTGCCGCGTCCACCGCGCTCAGTCACGTCTACGGTGAAGAGGGGCGCCTCGTCTACCGGGGCTACGATATCCACGAGTTGGCTGGCAAGGCCTCGTTTGAAGAGGTCGCCCACCTTCTCTGGGTCGGCCACTT
>JALYMD010000505.1 GCA_030773875.1 Chloroflexota bacterium
CGCACCCGGGCGCCCATCGAGCAGCTCATGGGCGTATCGCTGGAGATCTGCGTCGAGGGTAAGCTGCAGATCCACGCCGGTCTGTGGACGGTGGAGCAAGTTGTTTTCCCACCGCAGGAAGGGATTATTCGCCGACCGGCCAGACAGCTCGTCGTCGAAGCTCGCTTCGAGACCCGCGTTGCCGTACCGAAGGGGCGAGTAGTAGCCAACCAGGAGGCAGACTCAGGCTCGGGGTACACCCGTGCCCAGATATCCCCTTGTCTCACCGTGTCGGCGATCAGGACGCCGTCGCGGTCAAAGACGCGACCACGCCTAATGCTCAAGCTTTCGTTCTGTAGCCGGGGATTCGCGAGCGAGTCACCGTTAGGAGCGCGGGCGACTCGTCGTTCCGTGACATCCCCTTGAACGATTTGAATGCGCACCAGTTGGACACTCAAGATGGCAAAGACCGTGGTCAGGACGACGGCGGTGCGCACGACTGTCCGGTTGAACTGGGGGAGCGTCGAGGGCAGCCGCGGCCAGAAGCCAACCAGCAGCAAGAGCCAGGCTGCACCGAGAATCCCGAGCCAGCGCGCGTCACTGATCCCGCCACTCAAGCTGAGTCCAAGTACGACAGCCGCAAGGAAGAGGGCAAGAGCCACGGCACGGATTGCGGTTGGCATGACAGCGCGTTCCTCCGAAGGGCCAGAGCGTCCACGTGGGCTGCAAGAAGGGCTAGGGCTGGCGGCGGTGTGATCCCGAGATATTGAGGAGCAGGCCGATGATGAGGAAGTTCGTGAGCAGCGAGCTTCCACCGTAGGAGACAAACGGCAAGGTGATCCCGGTGAGCGGGATGAGACGGATCACACCGCCCGTGATGATGACGGTCTGGATGCCGAGAATCGTCGCCAGCCCGACGGCGGTGAGACGCGCGAAGCGGTCAGGTGTTCGCAGACCGATAGCGAAGCCGCGCATCACGAGGAGAAAGTAGAGCGCGAGCACGGCGACGGTTCCGAGGAGGCCAAGTTCCTCGCCAATGGCCGAAAAGATGAAGTCGGTCTGCACCTCAGGGATGTACCAGGGCCGTCCCATCCCGAGCCCGCTGCCGAAGAGGTGTCCCCTGGCCAGAGCGTAGTCCGATTGTACCTGTTGGTACCCCACGTCCAATGGGTCCTGCCAGGGATCGAGCCAGTTTTGGACCCGGAGGCCGATTCGCCCAAACGCCTGAAATGCGCCCCATGACGCGACCGCGAAGGAGAGCAGGCCGATGGCGACGTAGAGGGCACGCCCACTGGCGACGTAGAGCATGGCCAGAAAGATCCCAAAGAAGAGCAGGGCCGAGCCGAGGTCGTTCAGGATGACGAGGACCATAAGAGACGCAGCCCACATGAGTCCCATTGGAAGCAGGTACGGTAGCGGTGGAAGCCGCAATCGGCCGACGTGCCAGCTCGCCGCGAGGACATCCCGGTTGTCCTCGAGATAACCGGCGAGGAAGATCACGAGGGTGATTTTGACGATTTCGGAGGGCTGGGCTTGGAAGGGCCCGATGGTGAGCCAGAGCCGCGCCCCGTTGATCTCTGTGCCGAAGAGAAAGGTGATCGCCAGCAAGGCGAGACTGATGAGCAGCCAGGTGTATTTGTAGCGCCGGAGGAGAGCGATCCGGCGGAAGACCACGACTGTTCCCCAGAGGACAGCCAGGCCGACACCCAGGTAGATGAGTTGCTTCTGGGCGAGGCCACCGTAGCCTGGGTCGATCGCCGTGAGATCTGGGTGGAGTCGCTGAATCATTAGCAACCCCAGGCCGGCCAGGGTCACGGTCACCGGGAAGAGCACCTGGTCCCCGCGGAAGCCGAGGAGACTGAACGAGAGACTGATGAGCGCCACCACCCCGACGTAGGCCAGGCTGACCCAGATGTCAGACCAAGTCCACGCTACCGTTCCGCGCGGGGCGAGGAAGATCGTGAGCAGTCCCACGACCGCCATCAGGGACGGCGCGATCAGGAGCTGCAGCTCGGTCGAGCGGAATGTAGGGCGGCCGATCACGGGTTTCGATCACCAGCAGGGGGCAGATAGCGATCGGCAATGATGCCTAAGCGTTGCCTCGCGTCTGTGGTCACCGCCGCCACATCCGTGACAATCGCATTCCGCAGAGCATGACCACATTCACAATCACTGCTAGGCAACCCCCCGGCTGCCACGCCGCGGATAACCTCTCGCCCGACCTCGACGTTAGCCACAAGGTTAGCCATCACCATCTCAACCGTGACCGATGATTCCGTCTCATGCCAAACGTCATAGTCCGTCACCAGGGCAAGGGTCGCGTAGCAGAGCTCAGCTTCCCGCGCTAGTCGTGCCTCCGGCATGGCTGTCATGCCGATGATGCTGCAGCCCCAGGAACGGTACAGGTGCGATTCGGCCTTCGTCGAGAACTGCGGACCTTCGATGCAAACATAGGTTCCCCCATGCTGGTGGTTCCGTCCCAAATTCGTGATGACGGCGGCAATGCGTTCGCGGAGATGCGGGCAGAACGGCTCGGCGATACCGACGTGAGCAACGACGCCCTGGCCGAAAAACGACCGGGGACGGGCAAGGGTCCGGTCGATAAGTTGGTCGGGTAGAACCAGCGAGAGCGGCGGTAGCGTCTCTTTCAAACTTCCCACTGCGCTGATGCTGAGGACATGGGTGACACCCACCTGTTTCAGTGCGTAGATGTTCGCTTGGTACGGCAGTTCGGAGGGCGTGAGGCGGTGCCCCCGGCCGTGACGCGAGAGAAAGGCGATATCCATTGCCCCAAGCCGGCCCGCGCGGATAGCATCGCTTGGCTTGCCATACGGCGTCATGACATCGAGGTCTCGCGCTCCCTCGATCTCTGGCAGGTCATATAGGCCGCTTCCGCCAATGACGCCCAGCATGCTCTGACTCACCACCCCTTCTCGCCTGGCCGGAGTGCCACCGGACGATGGTACCGGAGCGGCGGTGCCGACGGCAAAAATGAGAACCCGCTCTCCGTCTGCCGGCACCCGCATGCTATACTCCGATGTTGATGAGCGCAGCGAGGATGCGCCGGCCGAATTGAAGGATTGGTGCAGAGGAGGCCCCGCCGTCATGGCGTTGCAGCGAGCACAGAAAGACGACATTATCACGGGGTTCCGGGCGCATGAGTCCGACACCGGTTCACCAGAAGTGCAAATCGCGCTTTTGACTGAACGGATCAATGGGTTGACCGGTCACCTCCGCGAGCACAAGCACGATCATCACTCTCGCCGCGGGCTCCTCAAGCTCGTTGGGCGTCGTCGCCGGTTACTGGCGTACCTGAGCGAGAAGGACATCGAGCGGTACCGGGCCACCATTGCACGGCTCGGACTCCGAAAGTAGGTCCGGCCGTTTCTGCCTCGCCTCTCGCGCGTCCGACCCTGGACGCAGAGGGTTTGACGTTCATTGGTAAAACGGTCGCTGAGATGGCCCAGGGCACTCTGCCCTGGGCTTCGTCGTTGACGGTGGGGCGGTCGGTGAGAGGGGGATTTACGATGTAGCCAGTTACTCGGGCTGAACCGGCGAGATGGGGAATTGGGGCGTGCCGGTGTTGAAATGACTGGCTCCGGCACGCCCCAGTCCCTCATCACTCCACGGTACAGCCCGGCGCTGCAGTTTGTGCCGACCCGATCATGGCGGCACCGTACAACCCCCGGACGCCAAGGCGCGATACGGTGGGAGTGGAGGACTTTTCAGGATGGCGCTCGATTACATGACGCGCGTCAAGTCGGTCTCGACGGAGGTCGCCGGACGCACCCTTTCCTTGGAAACCGGTCGCTTGGCGGAACAAGCGCATGGCGCAGTCCTTATCCGCTATGGCGACACGATGGTCTTGGCCGCCGTGGTAGGTGAGCGAGAGCCGAAGGAGCACATGGACTTCTTCCCGCTCACGGTCGACTACGAAGAGCGGATGTACGCAGCCGGCAAGATTCCGGGCGGATTCATCAAGCGGGAGGGTCGACCGACCGAAGCGGCCATCCTTGCTGCCCGCCTCACCGACCGCCCGATCCGGCCGCTCTTTCCGAAGGGCTACCGGGCCGAGGTCCAGATCATCAACACCGTGATGTCGGCGGATCAGGAGAACGATCCTGATACGCTTTCCATCATCGCGGCCTCGGCTGCTCTCACGATCTCGCCCATCCCGTTCGAGGGGCCGATTGCGGCCGTACGGGTTGGGTATATCGACGGCCAGGTCGTCATCAACCCCACCAACCTTGACCTCGCCGGCAGCGCCCTGGACGCGGTCGTGGCGGGAACAGACGACGCGATCATGATGGTGGAGGGCGAGGCCCAGGAACTGCCCGAGGCCACCTTGCTAGAAGCGTTTGCCGCCGCGCACGAAGAGATCAAGCGCCTCGTGGCGATGCAACGCGACCTTGCGGCTCAGGTCGGCACGGAGAAGTGGCCCTTCACTCCTCCTGAGAAGAACCCGGAGTTGACGGCCGAGGTTCGTGACTTCCTCGGAGACCGCCTTGCAGGCGCAGTGCGCAATCCGGACAAGGTTGTTCGTCTGGAGGGCACGGGCGAGCTGAAGCGGGAGGTGCTGGCTCGTTTCGCGGTCCATGAAGATGGGAGCGAGCCCCGCTATGCTGCCAAGGATGTCACGGATGTCTTCGAGGCACTCCTGAAGGAGGAGGTGCGCGGCAGCATCCTGCGGGAAGGCATCCGGCCGGACGGCCGGCGCCCAGACGAGGTTCGGCCGATTTGGAGCCAGGTCGGCTACCTGCCCCGGACGCACGGTTCCGCCATCTTCACCCGTGGGCAGACCCAGGTTGTGACGACCGTCACGCTCGGGTCGACGGCTGAGGAACAGCGCCTCGACTCCATTAGCCCCGATGACCGCAAGCGGTACATCCATCACTACAATTTTCCACCGTTCAGTGTCGGCGAGGTGCGTCGGCTCCGGGGGGCCAGTCGCCGTGATATCGGTCACGGCGCTCTAGCAGAGCGGGCCCTGCTTGCCGTGATCCCAGACGCTGATGAGTTCCCCTACACCATGCGCCTGGTCTCTGAGGTGGTTAGTTCCAATGGGTCCACCTCCATGGCAAGCGTCTGCGGTAGCAGCATGGCGCTGATGGACGCGGGGGTGCCAATTTCGGCGCCGGTCGCCGGTGTGGCGATGGGCCTCATCACCGAGGGCGAGAGCGGGGGGTTCACCGTCCTCACGGACATTCAGGGTATGGAGGACGCCCTCGGCGACATGGACTTCAAGGTGGCCGGCACGAGTGTCGGTGTCACCGCGATCCAAATGGATATCAAGGTCAAGGGCATTACCGCGGACATCATGCGACAGGCCCTGGAGCAGGCCCATGCTGGCCGCCAACACATCCTGGGCAAGATGGCCGAGACGATCGCGGAGCCCCGGGAATCGCTGTCGCCATTCGCTCCACGGGTCCAACGACTTAAGATCAATCCGGAGAAGATCGGCGCCGTGATCGGTCCCGGCGGCAAGATGATCCGCTCGCTCCAGGAGGAAACGGGGACCAAGATCGACATCGAGGACGATGGCACGGTCTCCATCTCCTCGGCTGATCCAGCAGGCGCGGAGCGGGCCATCGCCAAGATCCTGGGCTTGACCCAGGAGATCCGGATCGAGCGGGGAGAGATCTACACCGGTAAGGTTGTCAGCATCATGCCCTACGGCGCCTTCGTTGAGCTCCTACCGGGCAAGGACGGGCTGGTCCACATCTCCGAGTTGTCGGAGGACCCGGCCATTCGGGTGAACCGCGTTGAGGATGTGCTCAACGTCGGTGACGAGGTGAAGGTGATGGTCACCGAGGTGGCGCCTAACGGCAAGGTGAGCTTGTCCCGGCGGGCGGCCATCACGGGAGAACTTCCGGAGCCGAAGGCCGAACGCGGGCCGCGGCCTGGTGGCGATCGATTCGACCGGGGACCGCGCCGTCCCGAGCGCGGTCCAGGTGGCCCGCAGGGGGATGATCGCCCACGTAGTAGTCCCCCTGCCGCCCGCCGTCCTGAGCCTGACGGGGAGCGACAAGGGCTGTCGAGCCGACCGGGAGACAGCCGTGGCCGCCCGCCTTTCTCGGGCGGCGGCCAGTCGTAGTC
>JALYMD010000506.1 GCA_030773875.1 Chloroflexota bacterium
CTCGAAGGCAACGCGGCGGTTGCGGGCGAAGCGGTCGAGCTTGTGGACCACCACCACGTCGAAGCGGCCGGCCTCGGCGTCGGCGAGCATCTGGTTGAACGCCGGACGCGTGCGTTCATCCTCTTTGCGGGCACTGCGCGCGGGTTCCGGGTAGCGAGCGGTGATCTCGTGGCCATGCTGGGCGCACCAGGCCTCGAGCGCCCGGACCTGCGCGTCGAGGGAGTAGCCCTGGAGTTGCTCCTTGCCGCTAACCCGGTAGTAAATGCCGACCTGCTTCGCGACCGGCGTCTCACCCTTGGCCCGCATCGATCCCCTCCTCCAGCATTGGCTCCTCGCCGATCACCAGCCACGGCACCCGCACACCGAGGGCAACCGCCAGGCGCCGGACGGTAACCGGCCGGGGGTGAGTCTGGTCCAGCTCCAGCCGCGCGACCGTTGCCACGCCGACCCCAGCCGCTGCCGCCAGATCCCGCTGGCCCAGGCCGATCCGCTCTCGTGCCCGCCTCAGCCGCTCGCCGAACCCGTTCACCGGACTCCTCCCCTGCGATTGCATTATGATGTCATAACTATACCATACTAGCAACAGAGGAGTGCCGTGGCACATTACCCTATGACACCGCGGTGCTCCACTACCCCTGGCCCCGCTGCATGGCAACCTTGGCGCCGCCGGCATCAACCCGGGGAATCATGTAGGCGGCGCGCCGTGCTACCATCGCCTGACCCCGCCCCAACCCGATAGCCAGGAGATGGCTCCTGCCGGAGGTCTGCCCTTGGTTGTCTGCGACCAGGAACTCGTCGAGCGCCTGGATCTCGTCCGCCTCGATGCCACTCGGCACCTGAGGCCGGAGCGCCGGACCGAGCTCGGTCAGTACCTGACCGCCGGGCCGGTTGCCCGTCTCATGGCCTCGCTGTTCCTCGCCGATCGCCGGCGTCTGCGCGTCCTCGACGCCGGCGCTGGCATCGGCTCCCTCGCCGCCGCCTTGGTCGCGGAACTGTGCGGGCGGGAGGAGCGCCCGGAGGAAATCACGGTCACCGCCTACGAGGTCGACGGCGAACTCCTCCCTTACCTGTCCGACACGCTTAACCGATGCGCGGCGGCGTGCGACCGAGTCGGCGTCCACTTCTCAAGCGAGATCCGCCAAGAGGACTTCATCGAGGCCGGGGTTGCGATGCTACGGGGAGGATGGTTTGCCCCCGGCCGCCGCGCCTTCGACTGCGCCATCCTCAATCCGCCCTACCGGAAGATCCACGGTGCCTCAAGGGAGCGACATCTCCTGCGCAGCGTCGGCGTCGAGACGAGCAATCTCTACACCGCCTTTCTGGCGCTTGTGGTGCGGCTGCTCGATCCATCGGGCGAACTGGTCGCGATCACGCCGCGTAGCTTTTGCAATGGTCCCTACTTTCGGCCCTTCCGCGAGGAATTCCTGCGGGAGATGGCCCTGCGGCGGCTGCACGTCTTCGCGTCGCGCAGGAGCACGTTCCGGGACGACGACGTCCTCCAAGAGAACGTCATCCTCCACGCGGTGAAGGACCAGGCCGCGCGCGCGGCCGTCTTGGTCACCGAGAGCGACGGCGCCGACGACGAGGCGATGAGCGTGCGGGAGGTGGCCTACGACCAGCTCGTGCGCCCCGATGATCCCCAGCGGTTCATCCATCTCGTGCCCGACGCGTTGTCCCATGCCGTCGCCGACCGGATGGCCGGTCTGCCGGCGGCGCTGGCGGACCTCGGCCTGAGCGTGTCGACCGGCCGTGTCGTCGACTTCCGCGCGAATGCATTCCTGCGCGCCGAGCCGGCCGAGGACACTGCCCCTCTGATCTACCCGACGCACTTCGGCGATGGCTTCGTTGCCTGGCCGAAGCAAACGCGTAAACCCAACGCGCTCGTGCTGTCGCCCGAATCCGAGGACCTGCTCGTGCCGGAGGGCGTCTACGTCCTCGTCAAGCGTTTCTCGGCGAAGGAGGAGGCCCGTCGAGTGGTCGCCGCCGTCTACCACCCGACGCGCGTGGCGCCCGGCCCCGTCGGATTCGAGAACCACCTGAACTACTTTCACCATGCTGGCCAGGGGCTGGCGCTGGCGCTTGCGACGGGATTGGCGGCGTTCCTGAACTCCTCGCTCGTGGACGAGTTCTTCCGTCAATTCAGCGGCCACACCCAAGTTAACGCGACTGACCTTCGCGCTCTGCGCTACCCTTCCCTTCCCGACCTGGAGCGTCTTGGACACCGCATCGGCGAGGCATTCCCACAGCAGGAGGAACTAGATCGATTGGTCGAGGAGGAGTTGGTGGCTAATGACGTCTCGGGGCACCGAGATCCCATCGCGGCAAAGCGCAGGATCGACCAAGCGCTGGCGATCCTAAAGGCCGTGGGGCTTCCTCGGGCGCAGCAGAACGAGCGCTCGGCGCTAACGCTCCTGGCACTCCTCGACCTACGACCGGAGGCGCCTTGGGTGGAGGCGAGCGCGCCGCCGCGAGGCATCACGCCGATCATGGAGTTCATGGCGGCCCACTACGGTAAGACTTACGCGCCGAACACGCGCGAGACGGTTCGCCGCTTCACCGTCCATCAGTTCCGCCAGGCGGCGCTCGTCGTGGCCAACCCGGACGAGCCGACCCGGCCGACGAACAGTCCGAAGGCTGTCTACCAGGTCGAGCCGACCTTCCTAGAGCTCGTGCGCACCTACGGCACCGACGTCTGGGAGGGCAAGCTGCTGCATTACCTAACCTCGGTCGAGACGCTCCAGAAACGCTACGCGAGCGAGCGCTTGATGGAGCGCATTCCGGTGGCGCTCGCCGACGGTACAACCTTCACCCTCTCGCCGGGCGGCCAGAACGTCCTCGTCCAGCAGGTGATTGCCGAGTTCTGCCCGCGCTTCACCCCTGGCTCGGTGGTTCTCTACGTTGGCGACACGGCGGAGAAGTTCGCCCACTTCGACCGGAATGGGCTGGAAGCGCTGGGCGTGCGGATCGAGGAACACGGCAAGCTCCCCGACGTTATCGTCC
>JALYMD010000507.1 GCA_030773875.1 Chloroflexota bacterium
GTCCGGGACTACATCGTCGAGAAGTACGGCGAGGGAGCCCTCTACCAAGGCGGTCTCCAGATCACGACTACCATCGACAGCGACCTGCAGGATTTCGCCGAGCAGACGGTCGCGTCCCAGGTGGAAGCGCTGGCGCCCTACAACGCGCAGAACGCCGCGGCGGTCGTGATGCTGCCCTGGAGCGGCGAGATCCTGGCAATGGTGGGCTCGGCCAACTTCGATAACCCTCTCATCGACGGCCAGGTCAACGTCACCACCTCCGACCAGCAGCCTGGCTCCGCCATCAAGCCGATCGCCTACGCGGCGGCCTTCGAGGAGGGCTGGAGCCCGGCCACGGTGGTGCTGGACGCGGGCCGCCGCTGGGAAACCCCTGGGGCTCCCGATCCTTACTACGAGCCGCAGAACTACACGGGCAACTTCTACGGTGCGGTCACGGTCCGCACCGCGCTCGCCAACTCGCTCAACCTTCCGGCGGTGAAGGCGACGGACTACACCGGCGTCGACAAGATGATCGACCTGGCGCATCGCATGGGGATGAAAAAGTCTCTCTTGCAGCCCCCCGAGTTCTACGGCATCTCCATCGCGCTCGGTGGCGGCGAGGTTCTACCGCTGGAGCTGACTAATGCCTATGCCACATTCGCGAATCAGGGCCGTTACGTGCCCGCCAATCCGATTCTGAAGATCGAGGACTCTCAGGGCAACCTGCTCTACGACATTGACCACAAGACCGTGTTCCAGCGCGGCCAGCAGGTGCTCAAGGCCGAGTACGCCTACCAGATCACCAGCATCCTGACGGACAACAAAGCGCGATCCCTGATCTTTACGGAGCAGAACCTCTTCGGACAGACCCAGAGCCAGCTTGATCGGCCGACTGCCGCCAAGTCCGGCACCACCAACGGCTGGGTGGACATCTGGACGATGGGCTACACCACCGATCTCACCGTCGGCGTCTGGGTCGGCAACACGAACAACGATCCCCTGCGGGAGATCGACGGCATCCAGGGCGCCGGACCGATCTGGAACAAGATCATGGTCGAGATGCACAAGAACCCCAAGTACCAGAAACTTCTGCTTGGCCCGGACGGGAAGCCCCTGCCGGAGACCTTTGCCCGTCCACAGGGGATCTACGAAGGTCAGCTCTGCGCTGCGACCGGCCATCGCCCCGTGGGCAGGGAGCAGACGCGGACCGATCTGCTGGTCCGCAACGAAGGCCCGGCACTCCGGTGCGACCAGATCAACGCCTGGGAGCGCGAGGACTTGGAGCTGGCGCTTGAGGACGTCAATCGCAGCGGTGGCAAGTACGTGGGCGACGCCGTTGGCACGATCCGGCGGTACGCCGAGGCAGCCCAGTACCGCAGCGGCGGCACGCGCTTCAGTGAACCGCGCCTACCCGACGGTGCTCCCCCGGGCTAGATCAATCCCACTGTCACCAGGCGGGGTGATGGAGCAGCTCTGCGGCCTGCTCGCCACACATCAGGCCATCCGGGCGTTGCTTCGGCTGTGGCCCTTGCTTGCATGCTCCATCTGACGCGGATCGAGTGGACATCGACGGTAGCACGGTCACCTGCTTGGGCACCCGTCCCGCTGGCGGTGAAGCATCAGGGGCAGGGCCGCCGCTCGAATTGTCGGATGACCGGCGCGGGTACGGTACAATCCGCTCCCGTTGGCGCTCCCCTCCAAGCAGGTGTGGGAGCGGTTGAGGACGCACGGGAAGGGGAGCGGGGCGGAGATGGCTTACCGGTTCTTGCTGGAGGTGCCGGAGGCGCTGGCCGGTGAAGCGAACGTCGCCGTCGAGGAGGCGGGTGACGCGCAGGTGATCCTGGTCCGCAATTCCCACGGCCTTGGCTACGACGACCCTTACGTCGACCTGACCGTCGCCGCTCATTCCCTGCGCGTGATTGATACCCTCTACAACTGGTTCGATAGCCTTGGCGCGTCCCGGCCTGACTTCCGGATCGTGCTTCACGGTGGGGACCGCCTCACTTTGGAAGCGCACGACCGTGGTGCGATGGTCGCTGCCATCCGGCGCGATCAACCCTGGGTGGAGCGCACCCTGCCGAAGATCGGAGACCATGAGGAGGACCGCTTCACCCCTGGCTTCACCGCAGGCGCGGATCTGCGCGAGGGCCGCGCCGGCACGCAGATCGACGGCGCAGGGGGCAACGCTCCGCAGGGTGTGGGCGGCCTCGGCGGCACCGGGATCGGGGCAGAGGACGACCCCTCCTGGGTTGCCCCGGGCGCGTCGGCAACGCCGGAGGGGCGCCGCGTCGCTCTGGGGTCGCTCAACCACATCGCCATCCGTGTCCTGGACATGGGCAAAGCGGAACGGTTCTACAGCGAGTTCTTTGGCATGCAGATCGTGGGTCGTGCCCGCCGTGTGGGCCGCGGCGGCTTCCAACCCGTGGAGGACGGCTACACCTGGGACCGGGCGACGGCAACCGGCACCGAGGCGGATGTGACCTTCCTGCGTGGCGGCCAGATCACCCTTGCCCTTCACCGGGCCGGCCGCGGTGCCCGCCTAGAGCTCACCAGCCTCCTGGACCACATCTCGGTCGGGGTGGATGCGACCACCTACACCACTCTCAAGGGTGAAATCCTGATGCGCTCCCTTGAAACGCTGTCTACCGGGGAGACCACGATCACGTTCCGGGATCCCTTCGGCCTCGCTTGGGAGATCGCCGTCCAGGGAACGCCGGCGTTGACCGGCGTCAACGCCGGTCGTCAGCGTTTGGGCATTCCCGGGTAGGTACACGGCAGGCCCGCAGGAATCAGCATCCAATGGACCGGGGCCAAGCGGCGCTGGGAGTGAGAAGTGAATGCTCGACAACTACCGTGATCTGATCGACGAACTGCTGGGAACACCGGCGGTCCTGCGGACGCTGAGCGGCGACGCCGGGCCGGAAGCGCTGCCCGCGGGGGTGGTCTCACTGATCGGCGAGCTGCGCGACCGGGACCTCGAGGTGCAGGCGCGGCTCCAAACGATGCTCCATGAGCGCAACCCGTACCTACGTGCCCTGGCAGAGGCGCCCCAGCCGATGGCGGGAGCGGAGGATGCCGCGGCAGTCCTGCGCGGGTTCGATTCCGCGCGCGGTGAGTTGGTCTCGCTACTGATGAACCTGACGCTGAAGGATTGGGAGCGGACGGCCACGCACGAGGTGGAGGGTGAAATCACCCTTGCGGAAGAAGTGGAACGTCACGTGGAGTTTGACGAGGACCGCGTGGCCCGGGCTCAGGCCGCGGCCATGACCGGCTGATCCTGGTCAGGGCGGATCGAGCCATGAAGAGAGCCGCCGGCGTGGGGGCCGGCGGCTCGACGGAGGGGGTGGGGAAGAGGGGCCGGTCGCCAGGGACGTCGCGCGTGGGGGCGCTCGATCTCGGCGAGTAGGCAGGAACAGAATAGCACGTCTGTTCTGGTTTTACTAGCCCCTGCTCGACGAGCCTTGCCGAATTGGCGCCAGTTGCTGGATCGTCGAACCAGGCGCCCTGCATGTTTTCCCCGCGCACCGTCGCGCTCCCCGAGATCCACGTCACTCCCGCCCTCGTGGCCGACAGCCACCCCGTTGACCGCCAACGGCCGCATCCGTGGCCTGTCGTGGTCCTCCGCCTTTCCAGCCATCACAAGCCGACGCCCCGATCAGCACTGAGGAGACGAACGCCATGCCGATGTCCGGTGCCCCTACCGAGAGCGACGTCGGGCTGGCCGTGATCGTCGTCGGGGCGGGCATGGCCGGACTGACCTGTGCGACGGTATTGCACGCTGCGGGCAGGCCAGTAGTTGTGCTGGAGGCCTCCGACGGCGTCGGTGGCCGGGTTCGCACCGACCGCCACCCGAGCGGCTATCTCCTGGATCGTGGCTTTCAGGTCATCCTTGAGGCGTATCCGGCGCTGCGCCGTCACCTCGATATCGCCTCCCTGCGCCCGGCCGCGTTCGACGCCGGCGCGCTCGTCTGGACTGGCCGGCGTTTGGTGCCGCTCGCAGATCCGTTGCGCCACCCCGCTGCACTCCCGCGCGACCTCACCACATCCCTCTTCGGAGCCGGGGACAAACTCCGCCTGGCAACCCTCGCGTTGCGGGCGAGAGTGGCAGGATGGGAGAGCGCACGGGAGGCGTCCGGCGATCCGTCCTCCGCGCGCTCCGCGGCAGAGATCCTCTGGTCAGCTGGGTTCGGACGCGGCTTTGTCGATCGGTTCGCTCGACCGTTCTGGGGCGGCATCTTGCTCGACCGCTCGCTCGCCACCGACGCGGGTCCCCTCCGCTTTACGCTCAAGATGTTCCTTGAGGGGAACGCCATCCTGCCCGATTCGGGTGTCCAAGCGATGCCCGAGCGCCTCGCCCGCCGGCTGCCAATGGGCGCGGTGCGCCTTCACCGGCCGGTTGAGGCTCTCGTCACCGAGGGGAACCGGGTGACCGGCGTACGCGTGCGCGGCGAGACGTTGCCTGCCACGGCCGTGGTGGTCGCCACTGACCCACCGACGGCGAAACACCTGACCGGCATTGATGCCATCCCGGATCGGGGAGTGCCGTGTGCCACCGTCTTCCTGGCCGGTGCTCGCGAGCCGGGTCTCGGACGCCGGCTCACCCTGGACGGCACGGGCACGTCGCTCGTCAACCACCTGGCGCCGCTCTCGACGGTCGCTCCGAATTACGCCCCGCCCGGCCGCCATCTGCTGGCTGCCGTCGTCCTGAGCGACGCGCTGGAGGAGGACGGGCTCGACGACGACTCGGTCCTCGCCCAACGGGCGCGGGACGCGGCCGCCACGATGCTCGGTCATGATCCGGCGGACTGGACCCCGCTGCGGGTCGTGCGGGTGTCGTTCTCGCAGTTCGCGCAACCCCCTGGCATCTACGGCCGCCTGCCCGGCAACGTCACCGGCACCCGGGGTCTCTACCTTGCGACGGAAGCGACGGTCGATTCCAGCTACAACGGCGCCATTTTGAGCGGCGAGGCCGCGGCCCGGGCGGTCCTCGCGGACCTCACTCGGCGCAGAGGCGACGAGAGAGGCAGGCCGTAGTCGCTGCGTGAACCGCGCGGGGGCGCCATGCGGCGGCCAAGGACGGAACGCGATCGTGCATGTCTATCGAGAAGAAACAGCGAAGGCGTGCCTTCTCATCTACTCAGACCCGAGGCTTTCAACGACGAGGGCG
>JALYMD010000508.1 GCA_030773875.1 Chloroflexota bacterium
AACGGGTTGCAGCGGAGCACACGCCAGATCGCCAGCCGTCCACCCCGGATGATACCGTACTTAGCGATCGCCTCGTAGCCGTAAGCCGAGCAGGAAGGCTCGAAGCGGCAGGCCGGCGGCAGCATCGGAGACACGAACAACTGGTAGCCGCGGATCAAGCCCAACGCCACGCGCTTCATCGCGTTTCCTCCTCCGTCACCGGGGACGGGAGGCGCACGGGCTCGTCGTTAGCCCGGTGCGCGGGCGGCCGGCGCGTATCGCGCGATCGATCCCCCGCACGGGCTTCCGGCGGGGTCAATAACCCTGCCCGGCGAACGATGCGCCCGAGTGAGGCCTCCGCCGCGGCAAGGTCTGGCATCTCCTCGACGGTCCCCCGCACGACGATCACGACGTCATGGCCGGGGGCCAGGGTCGGATGGAGGCTGCGGAGCACCTCACGCACCAGGCGCTTCAGCCGGTTCCGCTGGACCGCCTTTCCGACCCGCTTACCGGCGATGACGGTGTAGCGGTTCTGGCGCGGATCGGTGCGGTTCGGCAACACCCGGGCAACCAGGGGTCCGTCGGCCCAGGCCTTGCCCCGAGAGCGAGCCTGCCGGACCTCCGCCTCACGGCGCAGCCTCAACCGCCGCTCAACCACGGCTACGCTCCTGAAGCGAAGCGTCAACGTGGGAGATAGACAAGACGGCCGCCGCACGGGTCGCGGCGGCCGTCACCTGATCTCTCAGGTCGAAGCGGTATCCCACGTCCCGGACTCCTGCGTCCGACACCAGGGTCCTACTTGTTCTGCGTGAACTTCTTCTCGTCGGAGACGGTCAAGGCGTGGCGTCCCTTGCGGCGGCGGGCAGCGAGCACCGCGCGACCCGTGCGGGAGGCCATGCGCTTGAGGAACCCGTGCTCGCGCTTGCGCGGGATTCGCTTCGGTTGGTAGGTGCGCTTCGGCACGACGATTCACTCCCCTGGTTAGCTGAACTGTTCGTTCGCGTCTCGGAAGTCACACTCCACCAACCGGCAGAGGCAACGGCAGCCAAAGAGTATAGGGTTGCCGGAGAGAGGGCGTCAAACTGGGCGGGATAGGTTATAGGGCAGCGAAGTTGTGCACCCCCGCCTCAGTCGCCGGCTCCCTACCGGACGACCCGCCGGGACACCCGGCTAGCAGTTGGCTAGCAACTGGCTGACTCGCCCGCCTTGCTAGCCGCATCCCGTCTCTGGCAGGCGTCGTGCTCGTTGGCGTCATAGGCTCGGCTCCACATTCCGGTGGCGCTTGGATCGACGGGGGCAGCCGCTGCTGCCGAAGCTCTGATGAGCGGGCAGGCGGCGATGCAGGTCCCCGGACTGCGCGGCTTGGGGCCGCAGAGCTGGCCAACCGGGTCGTGGCTGATCGACCGATGGGCAGGTCGCGTCAATCACAGGCATATCGCGAGCGACGGAGCAATGGTCGTGGGGACAGGAGCAGCGGAAGCGGACGAACGAGAGCGGCGAATCCTGTTCGTCGGCGCCCGGGCCGCGGCCATCGCGGGCGTCGTCGTCGGCGGCGTCGTGGTCGCCTCGCAGCTCCTCATCGGCGCCGTCTACTCCGGGAGGCAGGCTCGGCAGCTCCTGCTGGCGATGTCCACCCCGGTCGGAACCCTGGCCACGGCGATCCTCAGCGGGTTGGCGGCGATCCTCGCCCTGATGCTCACAATGCTCAGCCTTTCGCGCAAGCTGGACCAGGATCTAAGTGCCGCCTTCTACGCCCGAGTCGAGCGGATTGCCCTCCTGTCGATCCTGGAC
Source organism: Chloroflexota bacterium (assembly GCA_030773875.1). Next base: position 1,771 of record JALYMD010000508.1, read on the forward strand.
ATGGTCGCGGCGATCGTACTGATGCTCCTGCTCAGCTCGCCCATCCAGGAGGCGAGCCGCGAGGCGGAGCAGGCTGGTGACCTCCAGGTGCGCCTCACGTACTACCTCCTCATCGTCCTGACAGCCCTGGTGTCAGGTCTGTTCGTGGCCGTCATCGTCATGCTCTACAACGCCATCCAGGCGCTTATCCGGGCGGTGGCACCCAACCGCTCGGGCTTGAGATGCATTCGTCCGTACGCCGGGGTGAAGTCGCGGGCCTGCAGCCCGCTGACGGGGTCAGTGGGAGGGTGCCGGTCAGTGAGGGCGGGTATGCGAAACTGACGGAACCTACTATGGTGGGACGCGCATGGGAAAATGCCCCCTGAGCATCGCCGACTGAGACGGCGACTGGACACTTCACGACGTGTGATCAGCTATGGACGTTCACCTCCGACCCCGACATCCCCATCGACTGGGCTTTCAGTTACTCCGCTGGGATGAGCGATGGGCACGATGGTCCGATTGTTCCGTGGTCTTGGCATCGACCTCAGCCATGTGCTCGGCTTTGGCCTCCTCGTGGGCGCGCGCATCACTTGACGAACGGTGGGCGATTTCCTCCAGATGCTGCTCACGACCATAGATGACGACCGTATCACCACGGCTGAAGACGAAATCCGCCGGAGGCGCTCCAACATACTCGCCGGACGGTTGAACGATGCCGAGAATCAGGAGCCCTTCCGCGGGTAAATCGAGCCCACGGAGCTGCCGGCCTTCCAGCCAGCTTTCACGTCGAACCTCGACTTCAGCCACCCGGTAGTCCTCGCGCAAATGCAAGAGTGCTGCGTAATCGCGCAACACGAACGTGCTGGAGCGGCTCAGGGCCCGTTGGATGAGTGGGGTCAGGATCCGGTTGAACCAAGCACTGCGGGATAACGCGACGAGGCCGACCAGCCCAAGCACAATGAACAGGATGCGTTCTGGGGCTTCATCCTCCGATCCGGCAAACGACAAAATCAACGACGTGACCACCGTAATAGCGCCCGCATTGCCGGCCCGGATCAGTAGCGTAATGGTTTTTCGTCGCTCTGGCGTGGCGACAACCAACTCCGACTCGCTGGTCGTGAACCCGGCACCAGAGAATGCGGACAAGGCCTGAAAAGAGGCGACCTCCTGCGACAACCCCGTCATCATCAGAGCAACGGCCCCGATGCGGACGACGAGCAGGGAGAGCGAGAGAATCGCCAAGAGGGAGATAACCGCAAACACCGAGCGCTGATCCTCCCATCGTGAAGATCGTGTCCCGAGAGCCTATCGCAGAATCGTCTTCAGCGTCCTGAGGACGTAGGCGGGGATGAAGAGCGGGTGGGAGACCTCGGGCAGCGAGCTCGCGCCGCAGCACTGCAGGGGAGGTAGGCTGTGGCGACCCGGGGCACCCTCCCTGGTCCGCGTAGGGACCATCCTCTATCTTTGTCTCGTCGAACAGAGTTCCGAGCAACGCGTCGACTCCGACCGCCTCCCGGCGAGGCTCGAGCGCTGGCCCAGTCCGGGATCCCGGTGACTGCCGCGTCCCGCCATTCGGGAGTCCCTGGATGCTGTCCCCCCGAGAACTCCCGCACCTCGGGCCGCTCCGGCTGCCAGAGGACTCACCTGCCCGCGCCCTGGTTCGGCGCGTCGGCATGGCCACGGCCCTGATCCTGGCTGTGGCGGTGGTGCTCTGGTTTGACCGCGGCGGCCTGCGGGACAATGCTCATCCCGACCGCCCGCTGGGCTTCGTCGGCGTCTTCTATTTCACCGTTGTCTCGCTGACGACGGTCGGCTACGGCGACATCGCCCCAGTGACGGACGGGGCGCGCTTGGTCAACGCTGTGCTGCTGACGCCGATCCGGGTCTTCCTCTGGGCGCTGTTCCTCGGCACCGCCTACGAGTTGACCCTACTGCGCTTGCGGCTGCGGGAGGAGCGCCGAATGAAGGATCTGCGCGAGCGCCTGGCCGACCACGTCGTCGTCTGCGGCTACGGAGTCAAGGGCCGAGCCATCGTCGACGAGTTGCTGGCCCACGGACACCGGCCGGAGAACATCGTCGCCATCGATCCGAGCGAGGAGGCCACCACCGAGGCGGCCGCACGCGGGCTCGTGGCGCTGCGGGGCGACGCTTCCAGCGAGGCGCTGCTCCGTGCCGCGGTCGTGGAGACAGCGGCGTCCGTGCTGGCGGCACCGAACCGGAACGACGCTTGCGTGCTGATCTGCCTGACCGTGCGCAATCTGGCCCCCGCCGTCCATCTTGTTGCCGCCGTCCGTGAGGAGGAGAACGTCAAGCTGCTGTACAGGGCGGGGGCGGACCTCGTGGTGGCGCCTGCGGTCTCGGGGGGACGCCTCATGGCCGCCGCGGTCCGCCAGCACGCCGTCCCGCACTTCCTGGAGGACCTGCTGGCCTTCGGCCATGGCCTCGGGGTCGCCGAGCGGGTTGTGCGACCCGACGAGCGGGGGCTCCTCGCGCACGATCTCCTCGATCTGGCAGGTGCGCCGATTCTCGGCGTCGCGCGTGGGCGGGAGCGGTGTCCGTTCCACCAACTCGCCGGCTTCCTCCTCGAGCCGGGGGACGTGGTCGTCTACCTGGCCGGGGATCCCGGCTGCCAGCGGGTCGGGGCGCCGGGGTGAGCGATGGGATCGCCGACGCCGACTCGCCGCCGGCCGCGGCTCGGGACGGCAGAGAGCCACTGAAACTTGAAACCGGAGCACGCCCACTGTCTATCCCACGGCGGTCCTGCCTGCCATGAACACGTAATGGCATTGCCACATGCACTATCCGAGTGATGGACGGGCGTATAGCGGCGGCCTTGTAGCGAGGCCACGCCATCGTGAGCATACGTGAGTCGCCTAGGTGGCACCACTGGCGCAAGAGTCAGATTCTGCATTCACCAGATCCAGGAGTAGACGCTTGGACCGCTTCGCCGGCCTCCGCTGACCCGAGTGCAGGTAGAACGCCTGGCGGCGGCTGCAGCCGGTCTCGGCCATAATCTGCTCGACCCGCATCACCCTCAGCACCTGACGCACCTCCTCCAGTTCCTCGACCAGCCCCGCCTCCACCCGCTCCAACTCGCTCGCCTCCTTGCCGACGTATCGCTTCTCGGTCGCGATCACCGTCCGGCGCGACAGCAGCCGATCGTCCCCTCGCGGTACGGAAACCCGTCCGGTCTGAGGTTCTTGAAGGCGGCATGAAACAGGAGAGGGGATTGGCGAGCTAGACGTACTTCTTTCCATCTCACCCGGCTTCTTCGAGTTCCGTCGGACCGGTCTCACCCATGCGTAGATCCCCAAGCTATGTCCACTGAGAAGGGTGCACCTCTCCACAGTTGCTCAGATCAGAACTCGCTATTTAGCCGACGCCTTGATGAGAGGTGATGTCATCCGGCTCGGGCGCGGCAGGCCACTGGAACCTGGACCGGTAGTAAGCGTCCACCGAGTGGCGGGCGCCTCACGCCACGGTCTCATCTAAGGGTGCGGCTCCTGAACACGCCGATATGCCTCAGCGTTCGGTCCGGCCCACACCGCATTCGTTCATTAGGTCAATGAGCATCTGTTTGACACCGGCGGGATCGACCAACAGGTGAAAGTGCCCGGCCTCGATTTCTCGGTAGGCCCAGCCAGCAGCTATGGCTCGTTGGGCAGGCACCACGTAGGCTGGGCTCAAGCGCAGGTAGCCGCACCGGGCATCTGGCCAGCCCGCGAAGACAGGGATGGGATCGGCAAAAAAGGCTTGGGAGCGCGGGCGCACCTCCGCGACCACGGCCCGCCGAAGCCGGGTGTCCGGAATCGGCTCGCGCAGATCCTCCTCGTTCCAGGTGGGAAAGCGGCCACCGGCTGCTAGGTGCTCGCGAAGCTGGCCGGCAAACTCCGCATCTTCTGCCATCATCAGGTCCAGTCGGCTCTGCCCGTCCTCGGGTAGCCCCGCGTCCACGAAGAGATAGGCGGCGATGGGATGCCGCGCTGCTTGGGCGATGGCAGGCAGGAGAGGCCCGGCTCCGCTGTGCCCGACCAGAACCAGAGGACGCCTGTCCGGCACGGGGGCCAGCGCCCGCGCCACTGCCTCAGCGTGCTGTCGCCAGAAGGGTTGCTCATCCCCCTCCCGATTCGTGAGCGGCGGCACAAGGACATCCATGCCCAACCGGCCGAGTTCTTCAGCAACGGGTGTCCAGGTGAGCGGTCCGACGAGGGGGCTGTGCACGAGGACCACCAAGGCGTCCATCATTGCATCTCCTAGGTTGCCACCGGCTTGCCAATGAAGGTCCTGCCCGAATTCCTTCCGCCGTCGAACCATACGGTGAAATTTCGCTTGCGTCCTCATCCGGTGACCCACGCAGCCTGCTAGGTTCGATTACGATGCGGGCACGTACGGCTCAGGCAGCATCGCCCGGTTTTTCATGGTCCACGATGCCAGTGGGTGTCATCCCTAGCTCGCGGCCGTGCGCTGCCCGTTCACCTTCTCCTTGGTCTTGGAGCACCGACGCTCGTTCAGGAGGAGCCCCGCAATGACCGATCTACCGTCCGCCCTTCGAACCCGTCTCTGCGACCTGCTCGGCCTCCGTTATCCGATGGTTCAAGCCGGGATGGGAGCTGGGATCACCACGCCCGACCTTGTCGCGGCGGTCTCCAATGCCGGCGGGCTGGGCATCCTCGGCGCCCACATGATGCCGGCCGACACGCTGCGTGGGGTGATCCGGGGCATCAAGGAGCGGACCGACCGGCCGTTTGGGGTCAACTTCATCGTTGCCCCACCAGAACCCGGCAACACCGAGGTCGCCGCGGCTCA
>JALYMD010000509.1 GCA_030773875.1 Chloroflexota bacterium
GGAGGACACGGCGAGCAGGGATGATACGTCGGCCCCGGTCGTGGAGGGGGCACCGCCGTCGTCGAGACCGGCGTCAAAATGCGCGCCGAGCCCTCGACGGTCTCCGACGTTGTCACGATGCTCGCCCAGCGCAAAGGTGACCGTAACTGGTCCGGCGGAGAAGGGCGACGGGAATACTGACTACGTCGCCCAGGAACTGCTCGCCGGCCGAGGAAAGCGCGGTGGTGCCCGGGTCTGCCGGTCCGGCTCGTTTCGGGCGGGTCCGGCAACGGGCGGCCTGTGCCGTTCCCCAGACCGTGACCGAATCGTGACTCCGCGGCCGTATTCTCCCCGCATCTGCTGCCTATGGTGGACGTGCGCCGGAGGCATCCTCGCCGCCACGCTCTCGCTCTCGCTCATCCAGAGGCCAGCGCCATGCTTCTCAACTTCCCAGCCCGACACGTCGTCCCTTCGCACATCACCACGGCGGACCCGGAGGGAGCAGTGGTGGCGAGGGTCCGGGTGGGCTGGCGGGAACGGTTGCTGCTGCACACCAGTCCCCTTGCCGGGGGCGCAGCCCTCCTTCTGGCCGACGTGGCCCTTCGCGGCCCGCGCCCCGTCCCGCTCGCCCTGTTCCTGCTCGGCGCTCTCCTTCTGGTCGGAATGCCGCTCCACTACACGCTTACGGACCGGGGGATTCGGCTCGGCCGCGCGGGCTTTCGTCGCTGGACGGAGTTCGCCGGGGTGAGCGCCGCCCACGGTCAGATCCGGCTGAAGCCGGTGGGCGGCGAGCGGCTGGTGACACTGCGCGTTTCCCGCACCCAGGCGGCCGATCTCGAATCCGTCCTCCGGCGCCAGATTTGGGCGTCCTACCGGGGTGTTGGACCACGGCGTCCCACGATCGTTCCTGACCATCCGCACCGCCGTTCGGCATAGGTGGAGCGACCGGCAAGCACGCGAGGCGTCTCCTTATGCCCGCTGTGGTCCCCTCCGCAGCGCGTCCTCTGTTCCGTGATCTCCGGGCGGCCAATCCTACCGAGTGCGGCAAGTCACGCCGAGCATCCCACCAGGCGGGGGACCGTTTCCCGGCACGACGAGTGTCTTTTGCCTTAGTTTGGGGAGTTTGCGGGCGTGTGGCGAGCTAGGTTGAGCCCGCCCGCAGCGCGAAATGCTGATAGGTGCTTGCAGTGGGTGACGGCGCACAAGCCTGCACCTGAGCGCTGGTCGGGGACCGGCATGGCAAGCAAGGAGAGGCTAACAGTACGATGGCGACGACCACCTGGCCGCCCTGGACGCTTCTGCTGGTGCTTGGGTCTTCGGGGGTCGGCAAGACGCTTGCGGCCCAGCAACTGGGACTGCGCCTCGGTCTCCCCTGGCTGCAAGTCGACGACCTGCGCCTCGCACTCCAGCGTAGCCGTGCCACGTTGCCGGCGACGGACGGGACGGCAGCGCTGTACTTCTTCCTGGACAAGCCCAAGGTGTGGCAGCAGCAGCCCGAGAGGTTGCGCGACGCCTTGATCGCGGTCGCCATGGTCCTGTCCTCGGCGATCGAGGTTGTCATCGAGAACCACGTCGCGACGGCGGCGCCTTTGATACTCGAAGGGGACGGCATTGTGCCCTCCCTCCTCGTCAGACCCCCGGTGCGGGAGCACGTCGCGAGTGGGCGAGTGCGGGCGGTCTGCTTGGTCGAACCCGACGAGGCCGCGCTCTTCGCCGACATGGCAGCCCGGGGCCGCGGCTTTACCGAATGGTCCCCAAGCGAACAGCGGACGCAGGCACGGGCCGCATGGCTCTACGGCCACTGGTTAGCCACCGAGGCGCGTCGGCATGGTCTCCCGGTATTGGAGCCGCGACCGTGGGAGACGTTGGTAGAGCGGATTGCGAGAGCGTGTCACTGAGGCGAGTCGGCACACTCACCTCCGTGGGTGTGCGACATGCTCGATGACGCTGAGATATGGATTCGATCCTTGAACGTTCATCGGTCAGTCGTTCCAAGGCACTCACTGCACTTGATGGCGTACCCAATCAAGGCCAGCACGTCGTCCATATCGACGGACGAATCATCGGCCCGCCACCTGAGGGCTCGTTGGATGAGTCCCACCCAGCGCTCCCCGAGAGCGCCCTGCGCCCAGTCTGCCGCGACCGGCTTCGGGGCGACGGTGCCCTCATGGAGCGTGTGGAGCGCCCGGCACATCGTGAGGACGGCGAAGGCCTGGTACTCCCGATCGTGCACCGAGGCCGGATCCTGGAGCTTCGGCAACCACCACTCGCGGAGGATCGCCCGCACCGCCTGCCGGAGGTCGTCTGGCCCAACCGGGTCAATCAGGGTTCGTGGATGCGGGCCGGCGAGCGCTACCCCCTGTTCCCGGATCAGGTGGCGTTGGATCACCCAGTCGCTGTGATGGTGACGCACCCCGAAGGGTTGACCCACCCCAACCGATGGATGGCGGGCACGGGCCGCGTCGTAGCGGCGGAGAGCGTGCCGCGGAAGGAAGGAGCCTTCCAGTCTCCTAGCCCACGGCGAGGCGCCCATGGCGATCTCTGCGTGCATCGCCGCCAACGCCGCCAGTAACTCGTCCAAGAGTTCGTCGGTCGTGACGACGAGAAAATCGATGTCTCTGCGCTGGGGGTCGAAGTGTCCGCTCGCGAGCGAGCCGTGCAGGTACATGCCGACCACCTGCAGGCCCAAGATGGTCTGCACACGGGCAAGCACTTCATGCAGCACGGCGTTGATGTCGGGGTATGGCGTGGGATGCGTTGCATTGTTCGACATGCACCTGCATCCCCTATGAACGCTCGCTCGCCGGCCCCCGCGAGTTGCAGCGCAGCAGCGCTTGCTCACACCAGCCACCCTCGCGCAGGCCTTCTCGTCCGACCCCACAGGCCCCGCTCCAGCTTCGTCGGAGGCTAGGGCTTGACGGCCCAGAGGTACGCCACGGCCACCGCGAAGAGCCCCTCCCCTCGCTCCACCAGCGGCCGCAGGTGCGCCACGCACCGGTCGGCCTCTTTCGGGTTCAGCGTTTCTGCGATCGCATCCGCCAGGGTCGGGGCGCGGCGGTTAGGGGCGCTGTGAGCAAAGGTTTCCCACCGTTGGGGCTGGTGCTGGGTGCGGTCTACACGGAGTTCGAGGTGCAGTTCGCCGAACCCCGCCTCGTCGACGAACGCCACGAGGTCACGCTCATCGAAGTTGAACATCGGGTCGGTATCGCTCGGCTGGCGCCGCTCGTAGGCCGCGCCCACCCGCTCAGCCAACTCCTGGACTGGCGAGACATCGTAGCCACCGAAGCGGTCGGGCGGCTCGGGGTGGGTGAGGCGGTTGACCGGCTCGTAGAGGGAGATTCGGCCGCCGGGCCGCAGCACCCGGAAGAACTCGGCGAGGGCCGGCTGCTTGAGTCCGACGTAGGCCAGGACCGAGCGGGTCGTGACGGCGTCCACCGAGGCGTCGGCGACCGGGATCAGGTCCTCCGCCGGGGCAAGGACGAAACGGCAGCGGTCGGCCACCCCCATCTGCTCGGCAAGGGCCTGGGCGTGGGCAAGGAGGTCCGGGGAGATGTCGCTGAAGATAACCGTGCCGTGCTCGCCGACCCGCTGCAGGGCACCGAAAGCGATCAGCCCATCGCCGGTGCCAACATCGAGGAGTGTCTCGCCCTCCGCGATCCCGCTGTTATCGAGGACCCGCTCCCGGACCTTGACCAGTCGGTCGATCGTGCGCTGCAACTCCTCCGGATCGTCGCCATGACGGCGGTGGAGCAGCCACTCGGCCCACGCGTCACGGGATGATGGCCGCACCGGTCATCCTCCTCCAGCTCATCCCCGTCCTCGAATCGATGTCCCGAGCTGCCGGTCTGGCCCACAGCCATATCGACTGGGCCGTATTCATTCGACGGGGCCGATATCGGTGTGCCGACATTCGTGAGGACCACGGCCCTTAAGCGGCGCGGTTCGCCGTGGCACCGCCTCAACAAGGATAGCCCGGGGTACGAGGTGCCCCGCGGAGGAATGCCATGACTGAGGACCGACCGACAACCGAGTGGGCGCAGGTCTTGGTCCAGTGGGCGATGGCGCGCGAGGCCCGCATTGTCTCCGCCCTCTATCGGGCCGTCCTGCCGCATCCGAGCCGAGAAGCGTTCCTCGACCACGCGATGGATGCCAGCCAACTCCTGATCGCGACGATCGACGCCGCCCCCGTGCGGTTCGGCATCCTCAACCGATCGTGCTTCGACCACGTCCTCATCGCACTCCTCGTCGTCCACCCCGACTCTCAGGGGCGCGCCGTTGCCACCACGGTCGTGCGTCGCGTCGAGGCGATCTGCCCGTCCGAGAAGCACTTCACCTCCACCAATGCGTCGAACACGACAATGCGACACCTGTGCGAAATCGAGGTTCCGGAGCTCTTCACCTTCTTCGTATCCGACCTGGCGGGCTTCGTCACCGGAGGCGAGCACAAGATCGACGGCGCGATGTATGCACAACTCGGCGTCCATCCGTCGCGCCAGAAGTGCCGGGCCGACCTGGGATGGTGGAGGGAGGCCGACGTGGCATGATGCTCCTCAGACCTGGCTACCGGATTCGCGGCGGCACGTCCCGGAGACCTTGGATCCACGGACGGGCAATCCCCAGCAACTAGCCCCGAAAGCGGGCGCGGTCTCGGGCTTCGGCTCAGGGCCATGACCTTGCCCGCTCAGCACTGATCGGCAGGCCCGGCCGGCGGGACGAGACCGGCGACGGTGGACCAACGCGGCGGGTGGCCGACGCGGATCTGGATGGTTAGGGGTGACGTCAGTGCCGCCGACCATCGCATCCGAGGCCGGTCGAGCCTAGTAGGATGCAGCGGCGGGGTGGAATCGGCACCCAGGACAGAGGCATTCCATCCTCGTCGGAATGGACCGGGGAGGGTGTTCCATCCGCGGATTAAGAAAGTCCGGTCATTCGGTCAAAGGGCACGCGAGACCTCCGGCTCAGCCGGCAGTCCAGCTCGCCGTGACACCTCACCAGACCCGCCCCCTTGATCATCATCCATGGCGTCGTGACGCGAGATACGCCTCGAACGCCGCCAAGCTCGCGGGGAAGGTCGATGTCCCGAAGCCGATACGAACGTGGCGATCGTCTGCAGCAAAGTACGCGCTGGGAGCCAGGAGTAGGCCTGCTTCCTGCAGGAGACGCTCGCTCAGGACCGTGGTGGACTCTTCGCCAAGCCAGCGCGGATAGACCACCACGCCGCCCCGCGGATCGTGCCAGCTGAAGAGATCCAGGTGCTGCGTGAGAAACCGCTGGAGCTGAGCAAGGTTGTTCTTGGCCAGCGTGAGGTTGCGTCCCAGAATCTGTTCGGTGTGGCGTAACGCCAGCGTGGCAAGGAACTCGCTCGGCGCGCCGACAAAGCTGTTGACGTGCATGCGGAGATGCTTCACCTTGGCCAAGACGCCCTCGTTGCGTGTCGCGACCCACCCAACCCGCAGTCCCGGCAGGCCATACCCTTTGGAGAGGCTGTTCAACACGACGGCCCGCCGGGAGAGGTCGGCCAGGCTGGGTGGCTCACCGGCCTCCGTCAGTGGCAACCCTCGGTAGATCTCATCGCAGATCACTGTGATGCTCGCGTCATCTGCCAGGGAGATCAGCTGCTCAAGGTAGTCCTGGTCTGGCACAAAGCCGGTCGGGCTATGAGGGAAGTTCACCACGATGAGGCGCGTCGTTGGCTGGAGCAGCCGGCGCAGATGCTCCAGTGGCGGCTGCCATGCCTGCTGCTCACTGGCTGGCCACAGCGTGATCTCGGCGCCACACCACTCCGCGACCGAGGTCAGCGGCTGATAGATCGGGCTCTGGACAATGACGTGGTCGCCCGCTCCGACCAACGCCATGAACAGCAGCGACAGGGCGTCATCAGCGCCACAGGTGGCGACAATCGCGTCAGGACCAAGCTGCCGATACTGGTTAGCAATCGCTGCCCGGAGTTCCAGCCCGCCATGCATCCCGGGGTAGGAAAGGGGTAACCGCGTCAGCTCTGCCGCCGCATCGGGCTCGAAGGCGAGTAAGTCGGCCGTCGAGAGCGGCTCGGCGAACGAGGGACTGAGGTTTGCGCGAGCGGTGCTGGCGGAACCCTCATTGAAAAAGCGTTTCAGTTCGAAGTCAGGGATGGTCCGCATCTCGTTCCTTTGCTGCCCGTTGTCGACGAATCGGCCGTTCCTCGGTGTCTCCACCTGCATCGGCCGGTATTCCCCACGTCCGGCTCATATCCTTCTGTGCCCGAGCGCGTGCACGGAGCTGCGACGCCCCGTCGACGCTCTCGTCCTCCCGTGGCAACGTTGTGTTACACCGGGCGAACGAGGGGCGTGCGGACGACGGCCGGTTGGTTCTGGCATGGTGGGCGACCTGAGATCCAGCCCGCGCGCCAGCGTGATTGCTTCAGCCCCGCTTCCAGGCTCGCAAACGCCGCAGGAGTTCCGCCACCGCCTCGGACGCGACCGGGCTCTCTCACCTCTTCTCACGCCTCCCTGATGGACTCCTCGTCGTCGTCTGCCCCCTCGCTCGCGGGGCGATTCTCCCCGCTTACGGCCAGGGCTGGCTCTTCTCGGCCCGCCCCACCGGCCGGCTCCGCAACTCCTCCAGCCACCGGTCGAAGTTGCACGTCGGTCTGAAGCCAAGCACGTCCGCCGCGTGGTCCATTGGGTAGTACACCGCGATCGGCGCGAGGGTCCCCACCCCCCCGCTCCCGCAGCAAAGAGGCGCCAGGGTAGTGCTTGTCAAGCACGGGCAGGGGATCGCTGCCCAGTTGCGGCCCGTCCTCCTCAGTGAAGGGCACGACGGACTCGACGTTGAACGGGTCCCACCGTCTGTGACCGCACATCAGCGCCTCCATCGAGGCCATGACCGAACGCGCGACGTCATGGGTGTCAACGCCGCCATAGAGGAGCCGTATTCCGAAGCGGAAGAACGGCTCGGGCACGAACGCCCCGTAGCGCAGCGCCACACTGGGGATGCCATGCCTGCGCCCGTAGAGCTTGCACAACTCCTCACCAGCCACCATCGTCCAGCAGTAGATGTCGCCCGGCCGGAGCAACGCGTCCTCGCGCAGTGCCGTACCCTCCTCAGGGTGCCACCGGCACCCGTCACGAGGACCCTCATTGCCCATCCTTTCCCCGTCTCATCGCGCCGCCTTCGCCACTCCACGCACGTGTCCTGCCTTCGGCCTCCATCTCGCCGGGCAGTCGGCTCTGTTTCGTTAGAGCCTGTTATGGAGTGTGGGCGACGACGGCGAGCAAGCGATGGAGCATCAGGCGGGCAAAGGCGACGAAATGCAGGCCCGCGAACATTTCGGGCAGGCGTTCGCAATCCCGGGCCAAGCGACGGAACCGCGCCACCGAGGCGAAGGAGCGCTCCACGACCCAGCGCCGGGGCAGCAGCACGAAGCCCCGCTTGGCCTCCGCCAGCCTGATGACTTCCAGCCGGATGCCATGCGCTGCGGCCTCCATCGCCGGGTCGTCCCCGGTGTACCCCTGGTCCATAAACGCTACCTCGACGGTCTGGTCGGTCGCCTCCTGGACCGCCGCCGCCAGGAGCGCCATCTGATCCCGCGCCTGCTCGTTCGCGGGCGTGACGTGCGGCGCCAGCAGGTGGCCGAGCGTGTCGACCGCGGCGTGCGTCTTGCTCCCTTTGCGCCGCTTGTAGCCGTCGTAGCCGGCCTGCGCCCCGCTTTCCGGCGTGCTCTGGACCGTGCGGCCGTCGAGGATCACCCCGGTCGGGTTGTCGGCTCGGCTCTCCGTCCAGCGCAATAGGGCGCGTAGGTCGTGCACCATGGCTTCGAAACACCCGGCGGCGATCCACCGTTGGGTTTGCTGGTAGACGGCGGCCCAGGGCGGGAAGTTGGCCGGCAGCAACCGTCATGGCGAGCCAGCCCGCACGATCCAGCGCAGGCCGTTGAAGACCTCGCGCAGGTCGTGGCGGCGTTGCGGTGCCTGCTCGTCCATCACCGTCAGGTCGGGGGCCACGAAGGTCCTTCCCTCGTTGCTCACGTCGCTCGGGTAGGGTTTGCGAGCGGGCACAACGATTTCCATCCGGCCATCCTAGCGCTCCCCAAAGTCCCTAACAGGCTCTAGCCATTCGAGGAAGCGTGTCGTGGCAGCCTCATCGCTGCGCTACAAGGCCGCGAGGAAGCCATCGTAGGCATGGGCCAAGTCGTGGAGCATGGACAACCCCGAGTGGGACGGCGTGGTGTGCCGTTGACGGTCTCGCAAATGCAGACCCTTCAACTGTGCGTAATCGGCACGTCAGGGAGCGGAACATTAGGGCGGGGAGGCACGACTCTCAAGCGCGCGGCAGGAGTGCGCAGGGCAATCCCATCTACAACGACAGAGTAGTCCTCTTACGCAACCGTTGTTCGCTCGGGGTGCCCCTTTGCGGTGTCCGCACGACCGACCAGCACGCAGGGGCTTGCCTCATCTTTGTCACATCTCACTCCGGACCCCATGCTTCAGAACTGATCCCGTGGCCGTAGAGCGCGGATCGAGGCTGCCAGCAACAAGATGCGATTGCCCTGCAGGAGCGGGC
>JALYMD010000510.1 GCA_030773875.1 Chloroflexota bacterium
CGAAGGCCTGGGCCTCCTCAGGGGTGCCGGAGAGGCGGACCACGCGGCTGATGGCGCGCAGGTGGCGATCGAGTTCGCCCCCGGAGACGGCGTCGAAGAGCGTGGCCACGAATCGTCCTCCCTCTGACTCATGCACGAAGACACGATGCCCGCTGACAGGGTGGTCGGCCGGTCTCTACCCGGCGATGCCGGCAGGGATGTGGAGGGTGAAGGCGGGGCGGAGATCGCCGACGTGGATGCCGTTGTGGTTGCGGATGGCCGGATCCTGGCGGGCGCGAAACGCGGCGATGGCGCCGGGATCCAGGAGGTCCAACTGCTCCAGGACCGCGGCGGCCACGACGGCCTGGGCCCGGTAGGAGCCGTCCAGGATGCGGATGGCGATGCCGATGCCGCGCTCGGGCAGGGCCAGGCAGAGGAGCCCTTCGGCGCCGGTCTTGGCCGCGAGGCGGCCCTCCGAGGCCTCCATCAGGTCCGTGGAGACCTCGTTCCGGCCGGCGACGTTGACGGGGTGGGCGGTCATCGCGGCGCGGAGGCGGTCCAGGGCGGCGGCGTGCTCCCGGCCGGCGCCCGCCGGAACGCGCTCGGGGGCCGCGAGGGCGGCGTAGGCGGTCGCGAAGGCGCAGATCGGGGCGCCGAAGGTGGGCAGGCTGCAGCCGTCAGTGCCGAGGTGGATCTCCGCCTCGGGAACGCGGAGAACCTCCGCGATGATGCCGAGGATGCGGCGCTGCAGCGGGTGGTCGGGATCGAGGTAGGAATCGGTCGGCCAGCCGAGGTGGAGGCAGGTGGCGAGCATGCCGGTGTGCTTGCCAGAGCAGTCGCACTGGAGGGGTGAGGAGGGCACGAGACCGGACCGGACGCGGGCGCCCTCCGTCTGGTCGTACGGAACAGGGGCGCCGCAGCGGAGGGCGCCGGGATCGAGCCCGATCTTGGCGAGCATCGCGGCCACCTGGGTCTGGTGGGCTGGCGATCCGCTGTGAGACGCGCAGCAGAGCGCGAGTTCGGCGGGGGTGAAGCCGAAGGCGTCGGCGGCGCCGCTCTCGATCAGGGGCACGGCCTGGAAGGGCTTGGCGGAGGAGCGGAAGTAGGCGAACTGGTCCGGGTGGCCTGCTTGGGCGACGATCACCCCCGCCACGTCCACCGCCACCACAACCCCGTGATGGACGCTCTCCACCACCCCGCCCCGCGTCACTTCTGCCAGGATCGCCGGCACGCCCGTCCCTCCCCGTACGTTGCGCTCGCTCGCCTTTCATGGGGCGAGCGTACCAAACGAGGCCAACCCGTGCCCGCGATGGAGAGCGCGTAACTCCCGGCCGATTGGATTCCGCCCGGATGTCCACACCTGAACACGCGGAGATGACGGCGGATACGCATCCGGGGGCCCGCCAAGGTTGAGCGCGAGCGGAAATGCGAAAGGGAGCGAGCAGACCGGATCAAGCCCAACGGATCGGACCAAGTCAGGGTCCACGTTCGACGAGGAGCGGGTTGGAGAAGCGAGTCCTTCGCCGCCGAACACTTCTCGCCGGTCCCGCTTACGGCGACCAGAGCCGTTCGTAGACACCGTCGGACAGAACCGCCCGCAACGCCTTCCCCTCAACAACGGTGTCGAAGCGAACGCGCTCCGGGGACGTGTCCTCCGCACCGGCACGGAAGCTGCCGTCCCCAAGCGGCACGAGCGGTTGCTCGTCCTCGAACCCGTCGGGCGCAGCCGGGAAGATCAGCCAGAGTTGCCCCTTGCGCCGAACCACACGAAGGTTGGTCGCCCACGGGTTGTAGGCACCGTAGTGGCCCTCGAAGGCGTCCCATTCGGGGGGCAGGTCGAACGAGGTCGGACCTTCGTAGCGATCGTTGACGTACCAGCCGGGGCCGTGGAATAGCTCCACAACGTCTCCCGAGGCCGGTTGGCGACCGAAGCGGAGCAGAAACCGATCGTAGGCCGGATGCGGGACAACGAACGCGTCTTCGTCGAAATACGGCTCGAGCACGATGCGATCGCCGTCGCGATCCAGGACGAGGCGGTCGTCCTCGGCGGCAACGGAGAACGTTCCGGCGTCGCCCCGGTAGGTGCCCGCGTACGCGGCCGCATCCTCGGTGCGGGTCGGGTCCGGCACCTGAACCGGCGCCGGGTGCGTTTCGCCGTGCAGCGCCGCTCGCAGCAGCGTGAGCGCGTGGCGCGAGATCGCCGATGGCCGCCCCGGACCGTTGACCAGGACGACAACGCCCAACCCGTCGTCGAGGTCGGCGAGGATCGCCGCGGAATAGCCGACCATGCCCCCCGGGTGGCCGATGCAGGTGTGGCCGTCGTCGTCCATGCGGGTGGTGAGTCCATACCCGTAGAAGGGTGACCCAGTGCCGTTCGCCATCGCGATGACAGGTTGGGTCATCGCGGCGAAGCCAGCCTCCGAGAGGAGGCGCTCCTGGGCTCCCTGCCCGCGGTCGAGCAGCATCCGCAAGTAGACCGCCATGTCCTCGGGCGTCGAGGCGATGCTGCCGTCGCCGCTTTCGGTTTCGAGCCAGGTCGCCGGGACCAGCGGGTGGCTCCGGTGAGCCGGTCGGTCGTCGTAGAGGGAGGTGTAGCCGACCGCGAGGCGGGGGCGGATGGCGCTGGTGATTGCGGGTTCGCTCGCGGCCATGCCGAGCGGGGTGAGGATGCGCGAGCGGATCGCGTCAGCCGTACCCCTGCCCGGTGAGGCGGGCAAGCAGCAGGCCGAGGGCTTTGTGCCCAACGTTCGAGTAGTGAAAACTCGCGCCCGGCGCGAAGGCCGTCTCCGTCTCGCGCAGTGCCCACACCTGGTAGTCGACGCCCGGCGTCGGGTCGGTGCCGGAGATGATGCCGGCCGTGTGGCTCAGGAGGTGATGGACGGTGATCGGCGGGAACGCCGACCGCACCGCGAACCAGGGCAGGTAGCGCGCGACCGGCGCCTGGAGGTCGAGGTTCCCGGCCTCGTGCTCTTGGAGCAGCGCCAGGCTCGTGAACGATTTTCCGATTGAACCAATTTCAAACAGCGTGTCGGGGGTGACCGGGGTTCGCGTGGCGAGGTCGGCGAAGCCGTACGTCGCCACCCGTAATGTTCGCTCCCGGTCCGTGAGCGCAAGGGCCAGGCCCGGCGTGTTGTCGGCGGCCATCTGCCGCTCGATATAGCGGTCGAGGTGCACGAACGCCGCTTCGTCCCCCATCACGACTTGCCCTCACCCCATGCCGAGCAGCAGCGACCGGACGACCGTTGTCTCCGAGCATCGACGCGCCGTCAGTCTATCTCCCGTCACCCTCGGGGGCCGAACCTGCCCGCGTCGCGGCGCATCGCGTTGAGGACAAGGACCGGCCCAAGGTCGAAGGCCCCGCCTGCGCGTTCGAACGGACGTGGGATCCCGGCCGGGTCACGCAAGTCTGCCTTTCACACATCGGGCCGGTAGCCTTCCGGCCGAATCACCGCCAGGGGTGACCAGTCGAGGGGCGCTGGCCTCAGCGATTCTCCCTTCGTGAGGGTGTGGAATCCTCCTCTCTCTCTCGCCTCGCTGCGGGTAGAGGACCACGGTGACCGCTTCGCGGGGGCGGACCTCGATCTCAATGGCGTGACCGTCCGCGACGGCGAGGGGCGTCATCTCCTCCTCGGCCAGGTTCGCTCGGAAGGCACGTTCGAGGGGCCAGAAGCAGCGCAGGGTCGCCTTCACCGGTTCGGGGGCCAAACTGTAACAGCGAGCGACCAGGGCACCGTCCGCTAGGCCGGGTTTGAGGGCGCTCAGGAGCAGACCCGTGCCGGCCGGCTCGACGGCGAGCAGGGCCGCCTGGGCGGGAAGCGTGCCCGCGGGAATGGGGGCAAAGGTTTCCACCGGGTAGCGCAGATGGTCGGGGTAGTGACGGGCCAGGCGGTCCGGGGTCCAGGGAGTGGCGCGGACGTCCGGCCGCAGCGGCACCGCGAACGCTTCGGCGACCTGGTAGACCTGCTCCCAGCCGCCGACGTGGGGGAGGATGGCGTAGGCGAAGCGGTAGCGGCCCGGGCACTGGGCGCCGGGAGCCGGCAACTCTGGCCCGGCGTGTCCAGGGCGGGTGGAGAGGTCGTTGCGGGATAGCCAGCCGGTGCAGCGGAGCAGGGTCAGCGCCAGGGTGATCCGGCCGTCCGCGTCCTGGATCGCCTCGTACTCGGGCAGGCCGGGGTTGAGCAGTGCGAGTCCTCCGGTTCCGTCGCTTGCGTCGACGAACCGGAGGGCGTGGGCGGTGAGGGCGGGTTGTTCCGCCCAGCCGTCCGCGGGGGGAAGGGCCACCGGCCGCTCGACCACGTCGTAGTGCCCGCCGGCGTGGACGGAGTCCGTGACGGCGCCGGTCGGGACGTGGACGCGGAGGCGGTGGTCCTCAACGGTGTTGTCCACCGTCGTCTCGATCCGCAGCAGCCGCTCGCCCATCCCCAGGGAGACGACGGAGGAGATGGGCACGCGGCGCGTCTCGGCGCTGCGGGTGCGGCGATCGGGATCGAGCGCGACGGGGAGGATCAGGTCAAGGTCGATCCGCACCGATGCGAGAACGGGTCCTTGCTCCAGCACCCTGACGCTCGCGGCGCCGCCCCTGGTCGTCAGGGTGCGGCCCTGGGGGGCGGGGGCGTAGGTGTACTCGTCGCCGGCGTCCTCCGTGTCTTCGAAGATGAGCAGGCCGCGAAGGACGTGGCCGGTCTCCTTGTCCTCCAGGTCCAGGGTGCCGTCCGGGTTGACCGAGATCCGGAGGTGCACGTTCTCCAGGCCCCGCTCGGTGGCGGTGGCACCTGCTGGCCCACCAACGGCAGCGGTGCCCGGATCGTTGTTCGGGTGGAGGGCGTAGGCGCGGTAGCCGACGCCCGGCACCGTCACCGAGAGGGCGAGCGTGACCGACCACTTGCGGCGTGGGTTGATGACCTCCATCGCGAAGGTGTCCTCAGCCGCCAGGATCTGGTGCGGGACGGGATTTCCGGCGTCGTCGCGGACGGTGAAGCCGGCGGGACCGGCAGCGGGGTCGTCGTGGTCCAGTTCCAGGGTGCCGACCAGGATCTCGGACCGGTCCCAGCCGAGCGGGTTGAAGACCACCACGGGGGTGCCGGCGTCCGGCGGGGCGACGGCCTGGGCGAGACGGCGCAGGTTCTCCCGGACGAGGACGCCGCCGATCTGCTCGACCTCCGCGAAGCGAATCATCATCTGGTCGTGGACCGGGTCGACGCTGCAGCCGCAGATGTCGTCGTGGGGGTGGTTCTTGAGCAGGGTGCGCCAAGCCAGGTCGAGCAGGGGGCGCTCGTCGTCGCCGCCGAGGAGTCGACCGATGGCGGCGAGCGGCTCGACGTAGCGCTCCAGCAGGGTCTGGGCCGACTCGTTGGCCAGCTTCAGCTCCATCCGGCTGGAGTAGACGGCCTGGAGGATGGGGGCGTAGTGGCCGAGGCGCAGCTCTCCCGTGTAGGAGGGAAGGTCGACGCCGACAGCGCGGACGGCCTCCTTGTACTCCGTGAGCGTGCCCTGCAGGAAGCGCACGTGCGGGAAGCGCTCCGCGGCCCGGGCGAGGAGGGCGGGCAACTCCGGCTGCGGCGGCGCGTGGTCGATGCCGCTGAAGAGGAGGTGGACGCCGGTGCGATCGGAGCGGCGCGAGCGATCCAGGGCGCCGTCGATCACGGCGAGGGCCTGCTCCGGGTCGAACACGAAGGGCGCGGTTGAGCCCCAGAGGAGCGGGTACCCGAGGTTGGAGGCGCTGTGGTAGCCGGTGGGCATCCAGTGGGCGAGGACCCCGGTGCCGTCCGGCGCGACCCAGCGGAAATCCTTGCCGAGGGTTTCAGCCTCGTCGCCGAGGCCGCGCCAGAGGAAGGCAGAGTCGATGTTGAACCCGCGCAGGATCTGGGGGAGTTGGGCGATGTGGCCGAAGGCGTCCGGGACGTAGCCCTCGTCCAGGCTGCCGCCGAGGTTGCGGGCCATGGCGCGGCCGATCTGGAGGTTGCGGACCAGCGACTCGGGGCTGACCAGGAACTCGTCGGCCAGCACGTACCAGGGCCCGATCTGGAGCCGGCCGGCACGAACGTGGGCGACGATCGTGTCGCGACGGTCGGGGCGGACCTCCAGGTAGTCCTCCAAGACGATCGTCTGCCCGTCCAGCATGAAGCAGCGGAAGGCGGGGTCGGAATCGAGCAGCCCGAGCACCTGGTCGATCAGCTTTACCAAGGCCACCCGGAACTGCTGGAACGGGACGTACCAGGCCCGATCCCAGTGGGTGTGGGAGATCACGACGGCGAACTCGGTAGCAGTGGTGTCCATGAGGTTCCCCGCTTCCTCCGTCGAGGCGCCTATCGCCTCCGGCACCGCCGCGGCGGTTGCACCAGCTGCTGGGGACTTTAGCCATGGTATCGTCCGAGCACAATGACAACCACACCCGCGGTCGGCGGTGATAAGCGAGCACGACCCGCCCGTCCGCGCTCTGATCGGAGGAGCGATCCGATGCGGTACCAGATCCGGGATCGGGTGGTAACGGTGGGCGGTGGGACCGGCTCTTTCATGATGCTCTCTGAGCTGAAGAAGGTCGTCCCCCAACTCTGGGCGATTGTGGCGATGACGGACTCCGGCGGCTCATCCCGCCGCCTCATGGACGAGTTCGGCCGCCCGCTCCCGCTCGGCGACGTGCGCCAGGCGCTGGTTGCGCTCTCCCGATCTCGCAAGCTCTGGGGCGACATCTTCAGCTACCGCTTCCCAGACGGGCCCGACGGGGTCGTCGGCGGCCACTCCCTCGGCAACCTGATCCTGCACGCCCTTGAGGACCAGAACGGCGGCGACCTGATCGGGGCGCTCGAGGACGCCGAGGAGGTCCTCAATACCGCTGGGCATGTCGTTCCCGTGACCCTCGGACGGGCGACGCTCTGCGCGAAGCTAAGCGATGGATGCGTGGTGCGTGGCGAGGCGGCGATCGACCGGCCGGGCGACCGTCCCATCCTGCCGATCGACCATGTCTTCGTTGAGCCGCCGGTGAAGGCCACGGCTCGCGCCCGCAAGGCTCTGGAGCGGGCTGACAAGGTCCTGATCGGGCCGGGTGACCTGTACACGAGCGTGGTGCCGTGCTTGCTGGTGGAGGGCATCCCCGACGCGATCCGCTCCTGCGATGGCGAGGTCATCTACGCCTGCAACGTGATGACGAAGCGGGGGGAGACCGACGGCTTCTCGGCCGCCGATTTCGTGCGCGAGATCCATCGGTATCTCGGGAGGCGTGTCGACGCGGTCGTCGTCAACACGGCTCCACCGCCGCCTGAGCTAGCAGCGCGCTACGCGGAAGAGGGAGCTTCGCCGGTCGAGCCTGACCTAGCCGCCGTACGTGCGCTCGTTCCACGGGTGATTGCCGGGGCCTTCGCGAGGGCGGAGCCGTTGGTGCGCCATGACGCCGAACGCGTCCTGCTTGCCCTGTGGCCTGAACTAGCCGGGTAGACCGGCTCCCGGCTGAATCTCTCCTACCGAATTCCGGCCCCGGTCGCATCATTGCCTCCTCCCGTCCGGTCGTGGGGATCCTCCCCTTCCCGGCATACCGGACGGCTACAGTCTCGATGCCGACGCAGCCCGGCTCTCAGAAACCACGCCCCCCTCTTCCTTCCTACTCAGGGCCCCCCACTTGCGGACTCCACCATGTTGCTCCATGAACCGGAGCTACGCCGCTCCGCGGGGTGGCTCAGGGGAGCCTGCCGGGAGCCTGCTCGACAGAGGACGACGAATCGATGGCGGAGCCGGCAGAGCTGAGGTCTGGGGAGGCGCTCGGGTCAGAGGAAAGGCGTGGCATAGAGTCACCCACTAGCACGCATGCGCCCGGCCTGCAGCGGGTCCCGACGGGAATTCCGGGGCTGGACCAGGTTCTGCGCGGCGGGCTCGTCGGCGGGGCCGCCTATCTCGTTGCCGGGCGCCCGGGGACCGGCAAGACAACGTTCGGTAACCATCTGGCCCATGAGCATGCCCGGGCCGGCGGCATGGTCGTTTTTGCCACGGTGCTGGCCGAGACCCATGGTCGGATGCTCGCCCACCTGCGCGGATACCAGTTCCTGGCGCCGGACCTGATCGGCCATCGCATCCACTACGTCAGCATCTACGACGAACTGACGGAGAACGGGCTGCAGGGCGTCCTAACCCTGCTCCGGCGGCTAGTCCGGGAGCGGCAAGCGACGCTCCTGGTGATCGATGGCGCCGGCCTGCTGGAAGACATGGCGCCGTCCCAGATGGAGTACCGGCGCTTCACCCAGGAACTGCAGAGCCAACTGGACGCCCTCGGGTGTACCTCTATTCTGCTCGCGAATCGTGGTCCGGATGACACCCACATGGTCGGCACGCACCTGGATGGGATTCTGCTGCTGGCCAACGATCAGATCGAGGCGCGGGACATCCGCAGCCTGCGCGTGGCCAAGCTGCGCGGCGCCCCCCATCTCCTCGGACGCCACGAGTTCGCCATCACGGAAGCCGGGATCGAGGTCTATCCAAGGCTGGAGAGTCTTCCCCCGCGATCCCCAGAGGCTACCTCCATCCCAGAGCGGCTCGGATTCGGAGTGGAAGATCTCGACGGTATGCTGAGTGGCGGGTTACTGCTCGGTTCGAACACGCTGCTGTTAGGTTCCCCGGGCACTGGTAAGACCCTGCTTGGGTTGCACTTCGTCGCTGAGGGAGCCCGCCTAGGCGAGCCCGGGCTGATCGCCGGCTTCCAGGAGGCGCCGTCCCGGCTCATTGAGAAGGCAGAGGCCGTCGGTCTGGACCTGAGCCAGCACGTTAGGGAGGGCACGGTCCGGATCGTGTGGAACGCCCCGGTGGAAATGCCGGTCGACGCATGGGCGCAGCATGTGTTCGCTGAGGTCGACACGCACCACCC
>JALYMD010000511.1 GCA_030773875.1 Chloroflexota bacterium
GTTCGGGCTACCGCGAGCGGGTCGCATGGGAAGGCCGTGGAGCTCGGATCCCGTTCGTCGTCGATGATCGGATGGTCACCCTGTGGCGTCTGATCACCCAGGTCAGGTGGCTGCTGGTCCTTCCGAGCCATGGCTGACCGGCTGCCCCGACGACCTGGGACCCGTTGCTGCCCTTCTGGACCCGACTCACCGCGCCGTCGCCTTCCCTATGAGGCACCCGACGGTCCCGTGCGCTCGACCGACTCCACGGCCTCGACCAGTGGCCCGTCTTCAGCCACTCCTCGGGCGGCCTGCTCGCCCAACTCTCCAGCCCTTCCCACCTGCAGCATGTATTCAGCCTTTTCCTGTGCGCCCCGGTCCGCAGGCAGGCGGCGACGGCCAGCATAACCCGCGCCCAGGGTTGCAGGACGCGCTGGGTACGACCGGCTCAGGTGCCGCGTTGGCGATGGCCCCCTGATACGCCGGGACGTGGCGGCCCGACCCACTTGGCGCCAGACCCTCCATCTGTCGCGGCGGGTTTAATGCCACTCCCTCCCCCGTCCGGGCCGTGCGCCCCCGCCCGGAGCCGACCGGGAGGCGCTCTGGGTTCACCGTTCGCCACCGCGACCTTCACCGACATTCACCTGCGTTCACCGGCCTATTCACTCGCGTTCGATAGGCTACGGATCGGGCGGCCGACTTCCCCTTCCCTTCCCGGCCGCCCACCGTACATCCCGGTCCCCTGACCGAGCATGGATGGTTGCGAAACCACCTCCCCAACCATCGGGAAGCGTTCGATGCATGAGCAATTGAGGAGACGATGAGATGGAACACCTGGAGGTCTGGTCGCTAGTCGTTGGGATACTCGCTGCCGGGCTCACGCTGGCGCGAACGGGCCGCTCCCGGCCAACCGCAGCGCGGGAGATCATCCGGGGTGAGTCAATGCCGCACCGGGTGGAACGCACCACTTGGCGGTGAGGGTGCGACGCATCATGGGCGTCCCACCCGCCTACCCGCCACCAGAGGAACGCTGATACCGACGCCGCTGGGTCTATGCGAACCGGCCGGAGGGAGGTTGTGGGTGCCTCTACACGATCGTCCTGGTCCAGCTGGTCTGGTTCGTCCTCTCGCTCTTTATCGACCTGGTGCGGGTCTACTAGCCCCGCACGGCAAGAGCGCACAGAGCCGAGAGATCGATGCCACGTTGACGAAGAAAGGAGGAACACCGCGATGACGGAGAGCATGCAAGGGACGCTGGTCAAGCTCGGAGACACCGACCTTACGGTCGCGGACTCGGCGCCAGACGTGCGCGGCCGGAAGGTGATAGACCGCCACGGCGAAGAGATCGGCAGGGTTGACGATCTGCTGATCGACGATCGGGAGAGCAAGGTTCGCTTCCTCCGAGTCGGGGCCGGTGGCTTTCTGGGGATCGGGGAACAGCACTTCCTGATCCCGGTCGACGCTGTCACCAAGATCGACGCCGACCACGTCCACATCGACCGGGAGCGAGCGGGTCTGCGCAGCGTGCCGACCTACAACCCCGAGCTGACCTATGACTATGACTACTACGGCGATGTCTACGGCTGGTGGGGCTACGGTCCCTACTGGGGTCCCGGCTACGCCTACCCCCGCTATCCCTACTAGCCGCCTGGAGGGACGACTCATGGAGCGCGATCGCACTGACGGGACCAACAATGACACGATCGAGAAGGAGGGGATGGTCCGGGACGGACGTGTCCTCATCGATGAGGAGATCGTCCGGGGCGACGGGCCGGTGACGTACGCTGGCTCCGTGGGGAACGAAAGGGCTGCTCGTCCAGCAAGCGCACCGCTGCAGGCGGCCGACGCGACCGTCGGAGGCAATGCCGTCTCTGCCGAACCCATCCCGTCGATGATCAACGACAACACCGACGCAGCGCTGGAGACGACCGGCTCGATGATGGCCGACTCGGCGGCGAGCCAAATTCTCAGCCACGTGCGAACGGGCATGACAGTCGTTGACGCCGCCGGCGAGGAACTGGGCGCAGTGGATTACGTCAGGATGGGCGATCCTGGAGCGGCCACGGTTGGCGCTGACATGCCCGCCGATCCGGGGTTCTTCGAGGCCATCTTCGCCGGCCAAAGCGAGCCCGACCTGCCCGAGCCGCTGCTCAGCCGGCTCTTGCGCCTCGGCTTCATCAAGGTCGACGGTGAAGGCTGGATTGACACCGACCGCTACGTCACGGCCGACTTCATCGACCGCGTCTCGGGTGACAAGGTCATCCTGACCGCTGACAAAAACAGGATCCTCTCTGACCAGGCGTAGGGGTCGACACCCGGCGGCCGGCAGTCGCTTGAGGTCTGGTGCTGGGGACGAAGAGGTGCGCGTTGTGAGCACCGTTACGCCAGTGTAGACCTCACTTCGATCAGGGGAGCCGGGCTGGACCTAACCGTTCTCGATTTCGTGCTCACGAAACAAGAACCCGGTTGCACGCGGTCTGCGTTCTGCGGCTGGCCCAACCACGGGCGCTGGCGTGCCGACCACCCCGAGCGCCGCCGATGTCCCTGATAGCACCGTGGTTCCCTGGATGATCATACTTACGGTACAAGGCCTCGCCATTGGCGCCTTGGCCTTCGACGAGGTCGCATTGCATCACCGGGCCGGCGATGGGCATCGAGAACTGGGTCGAGGTCGTCGCTCCATCGAGGAGCCTAATCAGGGCGGTGAATCCGGTTGAGTAGCGACAGCGCGCCTCCGGACGAGCGCGATCAGGTCGGCCACGGGGGCGGGGTGGGCCGCCCCACCCTGGCGGTGACTGCGGGGGTTCACCGTGGAAGCCGACCCGCGCGAGTTCGATCCGGTGCCCAAATGGCGATGAAGCCCGTCGTGAGCCGTAGACAGAAGGCCTCAACCGGTCCGCCAAGCCGCCGTCCGGAGAAGGAGGAGTCCCCTAGACTCCCACTGCAACCAGACACGACCCCGGCGACGGGTTGGTGGCGGCTGGCAGTCATCGCGACCATCGTCCTCGTCCTGGCGCTCGTGATGCAGGAGCTCATCTGGGTCATCGCTCGACCGCTCGGGTTGCTGTTCGGGGCCGTGGTCATCGCCCAGGCCATGGCGCCCATTGTCGGGTGGCTGGAGCGGCGTCTGCCGCGAACCTTGGCCGTGGTCCTGGTCTATGTGGGCCTGCTTGCCCTCGTGGCGGGCGTCACCTGGCTGGTGGTGCCGGAGCTCGTATCACAGGCGGAACAGCTGTTTGCGGACCAACCTGGAATCGAGCTCCGGTTGCGCCGGTTCGTCAACCAATGGAGCCCGATCGGCGCCGAGCAGGTGATTGACGCGGCGCAGGGGTATCTGAGCAGCTTCAGCGGCGCGGTGGCGTCGTTGCCGCTGACAATCTTTGCCTCCCTCACGGAGCTGCTGCTCATCTTCTTCCTGTCGCTGTATTGGCTGATCGCTCAGCCCAAGCTGCGGGGGTACGTCCTCTCGCTCGTCCCGGGTGAGCAACGCGCCAAGACCGGCGACGTGCTGACCGAGATCGGACAGACCATCGGGGGCTACGTCCGCGGCACGATAATCGATGCCCTGATCGTCGCCGCCCTCACCTATGTCGGGCTCCTCGTGATCGGGCTGCGGTTTCCGCTCGTCCTGGCCATCATCGCCGGGATTGGCGAGTTGATTCCCGTCGTCGGCCCGATCCTCAGCGCAGTCCCTGCGCTCGGCATCGCTCTGGTGACTGGGGACGGGAACTTCATGCTGGCTTTGGGCTTCTACGTCGCCCTGCAGCAGATTGAGAGTAACGTCCTCGTGCCGCTGGTCATGCGGAGCCAGGCCCACATCCCGCCGCTCCTGTCACTCTTCGCCTTCTTCGTCGGCACGGCTGTGGCGGGCATCGTCGGCGCTCTGATCGCGATCCCGCTGTTCGGGGCGCTGCAGGTGATCGTCGTCCGGATGCTTGTCCCGGCTGAGCGCCGTTGGGCCGGGATTTCACCCACCGAGGCCGCAGGCGTGCGACAAGATGAGTCGTGAAGGGCATGACCGGTCCGGCGTCACACCCCCGCCGGACTTCACCCTGAAGTTCGCCCCGTTCATGGTGCTCACCTGAGGTGAGAGGCCAGGAGATCGGCCAGGCCGTGCACTCTGGTGTCCTCGGATTACGCCTCCCGAAGCCGAGCACAATCCCAGACTGATGTGCTCCCCCACCGAAAGGGAGTCCACCTTTCGTGATCTGGATGGAGGGCTCCGGCTCGGAGATCCACCCTTCCTCGGGTGCCGACCTCGATAGCCGATCGCCATTACCAGTTCCGACACCAATCCGACCGCTCAGCTCCCCTCACACCGCATGGTTCACCGATCGGCGTGATCGTAGGGTCACACGTCCCCATCTCCTTGCGGAAAACATGCGATCTCCTTTCCCGTTCACCGCCGTTCACCGTTCCTCACCGAATAGTCCATGTTCCTTCACCGGGACGTTCACGTCTCCCCACTAGGCTCAAAGCCGGGATTGACTCAGGTGGAGTCGTCCTCCGCCCGGAAGCCCGGGCCCGCACCGCTCTTCAAGAGCGATCCACTCGCCGAGCTTGACGGACCAGATGGCCCTCCCCGTCTCCTGCTGCCGCTCTCCTCCCCAGGCGCCAACCGCGATGAGTGGCGAACCATCGCGAGCTGGCGACGTGGCGGGCAACTCCTACGACGAGGAACGGGACGCGGACTGGGGCGGGCTTGTCGGCTTCGCGCTGGCAATCGGCGTCTCTGGCGTTGGCGGCCTGCTTGGTCCCGAGAGGCGCCGTGACCTCGGGGAGGACACGTGCTAGCCGGTTGGGATCCGGGGGATCGTCATCCGATTCCCGCATGGTGGAAGGAGGTGTTCAACGGAGCGTTCGACGCATGTCACGAGGGCCGTCTCCCAGCGGGGCGGCGAAACCCATGACCCAGCATCGATCTCCTCCGTGAGGCTCGAGATCTTCGCCACGTTCCGCGGATCGGCAACAAGAGACGACTGCCGTGTGCCCGGGGATTGGAGCACGGCGCAGGAGGAGGAGAAGCATGGATTCCTTGACGCAGCGGTTGTTCCGGGTCTTCTGCTTGGCGTTGACGGCGGCCCTCATGATCGCCATGACCGTCTCAGTGCGGGCGCAGGGCGATGACGACCCCGAGCCGGGTGAGCACCCGGTGACGATCAACGCGGGCACCTGTAACCAGATCGGCGAGGTGGTCTACGAGGTCGGGACCGCCGAACCTAAGCCCGCCGCCGGGGTGCTCGGCGGAGACGATGAACTGATTGACGAGGATGAGGCGGCTGACGAGGCCGAGCCCGAGGTGCCGCTCGGGGTCAACATCTGGAAGACCCAGGGGGAGGTCGATACCACCTTCGATGACCTCATCGGCGGTGAGTTCGTCGTCGCCGTGTCGGAAAGCGAGGAGCTCAATACCAACTACCTCGCCTGCGGCACCATCACCGGCGCCGGATTCGCGGACGACGAGGACGGCCAGATGGTGGTTGGGATTCAACCGCTCGGCGGCTCTGGGGTCTCCGGCTTCGCGGTCTTCGAGCAGGACACCCAGACCATCAACATCTTCGGTGAGGACAAGAGTGGCGTGACCGCCTACCTGTTCCACGATCTGCCGACGCTGCGCGGCGACCGCATGGGTGCCACCCCGGCGCCGTAGCGGGACCTCCACGTAGCTGGAGGGAGGCAACCTCTGAGCCTCGGCCGTCGTGTCGCCTCCCTCCAGCTACCGCTGTCCGATTCGCAGGCCAACGTTCAAGAAACGCGCTTGATTGCTTTCGCCAGCGACGGTCCGACCGAAACGCAACGCCTGCGGATCTCAGCGTCCACGCGAAATCCAAACCGAGAGGGGAGAACAACGCGATGCGCTTATTCAATCGACCGAAGCAATGGTTACTGACGGCGGGGACGCTGACGCTCCTGCCCGCCCTGGCGATCACCGCCCCGCTTGCCGCCGCCCAGGATGCCACCCCGGGCGGGGAGCCTGAGCAGGACGTAGTGACCGCACTGCCGGTTGGCATCCATGCGGGGTTCTGCGTCGACGGCGTGGAGCCAGAGCCAGCCTACATCGTCGGCGTGCTGGGCCCAGTGGCGGGCGAGGACGGTGAGGTTCCGCTTCCGGGGGACATCCGCGGGTTCCAGACCTCGCCCCCGGTCCTCACCGTGGATGAGACAATCGACGTGCCCCTTGACGAGCTGCTCGACGCGCCGCACGCGCTCGTCGTCCAAGCAGGCGAGGAGGCCTCGGATACGTTCGTCGCTTGCGCCGAGCTGGGAGGCCCCGTCGAGGACGATGAGCTGGTGGTGGGGATTCGCCCGCTCAACGGCTCTGGCTACTACGGGACTGCCATCCTTGAGGTGGAAAGCGGAACCCCGATCATCGGCGACGACGCGCTCGAAGTGACGGTCTACCTGTTCCAGGACGTTGGACCGGCGGGGCCGGCGGGTGTTACTGAGACCGGCACTGCCGAGGGCATGCCGATGGCGGGCGCCGCGGCAAGCCCGATGGTTGACGGGGCCTCGCCGGCCGCTACGAGCCCGGACGCAAGCCCAGAAACGAGCCCAATCATTGACATCGCCACGCCCGTGGGCGACCAAGGAGCACCCGAGCCCGGTGCCACAGGCGAACTCGCGACCGAACTGAGCGTCGAGTCCTACGACATCTACTTCGAGCCCGCTGAGATCACCATCCCCGCCGACACTGACGTCACCGTGAGTCTCCCGAATCTGGGCGCTGCACCACACAACTTCAGTGTCGACGAGCTGGACATCGACGTCGACATCGCGCCCGGCGCGACCGAGGAAACCGTCATCAACGCCCCGGCCGGGGAGTACAAGTACTACTGCGATGTCCCCGGCCACGAACAGGCCGGGATGGTCGGGACGTTGATCGTTCAGTAGTTCTTGCCATCAGCGGCCCTTGCCGCAGAGGCGGTCCGGCCGAGGCCTTTCGCGAGTCGGATGCGCGAAAGGGGCACACGGTGTTGGTTCAAGCGGCTCCTCTTTAGCAAGATGGCTCCTCGCCATGTTTGCCAGGAGAGGCCTCATCACCGCAGTCGCCCGGGACACAACCCCAAGCCCTGCTAAAGCGCCCACCACGGTTTCGGTGGGAGAGCCCCGGTGT